>CAKUIK010000016.1 GCA_934661005.1 uncultured Slackia sp. | reverse complement strand
GAATGGTGCCCGAGGCGAGAGTCGAACTCGCACGTCTTTCGACAACGGTTTTTGAGACCGCCGCGTCTGCCATTCCGCCACTCGGGCGCGAAATCGAATTATACCCGATGTTTCCGAAAGCGCAAACCGAAATTTCAGAGCACGCGCAAAAAGCAACGATGCAGGCCGCGAAAATCGCCAAGGTTAATTTGGGGGCTCACCCGAACAGGCCGGCGAAGCTATGCCCCCAAACTCAACCGAACGCCCTAATCTGCTAACGCTGCATTGCATTCACCTGCAAAGACACGGGATAGATGCACGGACGTCCGTCCCGCTAACTGCGAAAACCCTATTTTCGCCGCAAGCGTCAGATCAACAATGAGAATCAACCAGAAAATCGCCAAGACAGGCGCGGAAGCACCGAAGCAAGTCGCCCATTCAGCCCCAGGGATCCGAAACGAGATGCCATTCGATGCGAATCAAATCGTCTCGAAAATCGCTAGCCTACGATTTTGACGTTGTTGGCGTATTCGCTCGCGTCGTCGGTATACACCGCGGCGTTCTTCTTCTGGCGCTGCAGCTCTTCTTCGGTGAACGTACGCTTAACCACACCAGGCACGCCCGCGACCAGCGAGCGCTCGGGAATCACGGCATGCTCTTTGACCAGCGCGCCAGCAGCAATAATGGAACCGCGGCCGACATGGGCACCATTCATGACCGTGGCATGCATGCCCACAATAACGTCGTCTTCGATAGTGGCCCCATGAACGATGGCGTTGTGTCCCACCGACACGCGCTCGCCGATGGTGATGGGCAAATCGTAATCGGCATGAAGCATGGCGTTGTCCTGCACGTTGCTGTCGCGGCCGATGGTAATGGACGCAACTTCAGCACGCACCGATGCGCCGAACCATACGGAAGTATTCTCCGCCAGGTGAATGTCGCCAGAAAGCGTAGCGCTGTCGGCGATGAATGTAGCTTTCTCCACGTCAGGACGCATGCCCTTGAATTCGATGATCATGGTGTTCCTCTCTCTTCTTAAGCATGTCGCGACGAGAAATGCGCGACATGGCTCACGGATGGTATCAGAACCCATTCCCCACACATACGCTCAAGTGTCCGCAATCCGACGAGCGTGGCCATACAACATGCTCGTCGGCAACGAAACAAAGAGCGGCTATCTGGGCGCAGCCTCGCGAGCATCGGCGAATCGCCTAAGCCGCCCCATCAACAAACCGGCCCCAACCGCCCGCCTCCCTTTTGGCCGTTTGGAACTTTGCGCGCTCACCATTTGGGCCGCAGAGTACTTCGCGCGCGCTGGCAAACGCAGCACAATCGCCTTGAAAGCCGAACTGGCGCGATGGACGCCGAAGGGAGAGCGGCTTTTAATCGCGATGCGAAAGGAAGTGATGGGAATGATGAAACCCATGACGAAGAAGATTCTGCTGGGCGCGCCCGCAGTCGCACTGTCCGCGGCGCTTGCATGCACGATGGTCGCATGCGGCGGTGGCGGCGGCGAGCAGGGCGAATCGGGCGGCGATGCCGCTGCCAGCAAATCGGCCTACGAATCCCAGAAGATTGAAGTCGAGGGCTTCACCGTCGAATCGCTCGCCGATGGTACGTACTATCGCGGCGAATTCTATGGGCAAGACGGCTTCTGGCTGCGTGTGCGCATCACGAACACGAGCGACAAGCCGCTTGACCGCTTCAGCTTCACCACGAACGCCGCCCCTGGCAACCTTGAACCGGGCGATAGCATCTTCAATACGTTCACCGCGTATGTCGAAGAAATCGAAACCCCGCCGGCGGAACTTTGCAAAGACGCCCAAACGGAAGGCAACCCGACCATCGCACCCGGCGAAAGCGTTGAGTGGGTGTATTTCTGGGTCGTTGACAACAACTATTACGGACCTATTACCGTCGAATTCGAGAATGACGTATCGGGCGGCACCAACCCCAGCGTGATGCACTTCGACACCACAGGATGCGAGACCGACGAATACAAGGCAGTTAAGGAAAAGGCCGACGAAATCAAGGCCCTTGGCGGCGTCGATTTCGAAACCTATAGCGCGAAGACTGCCGATGGCTGGACACTTACCGAAATGGACGAGAAGCACAGCGATGCCGAGTTCAGCCTCGATGGTGCAGATGATGCGCACGTCGACGTGTACACCGCCTCCAAAGACCCGATGGGCGAAGCCAAGCTCGCCCAGAACAATATGGGTGGCGGCGAGATTGACGAAGTCGAAATCAATGGCGTGACGTGGACGCGCTTCGTCGCTTCGCATGGCGCCACGTACCTGTTTGCCGAAGCATCGAACGGCACGACGGTCAGCATCTACGCCAACAGCAATCTCACCTGGGAGGATGCTCTGCCCATGTTCGAAATGGTGACTTTGAAGTAACGAAGCGCCGCGACCGTTCGAATACAAATACGACCTGCATAGCGTCATCACTCAACAACAGCAAAGGCCGATTCCGGAAACTCGGAATCGGCCTTTTTAGCAAGTTCAACATTGCGCGAACAACCACCAAAAGTTTCAGCCTCGAAGCATCAATGAGAAGTGCGTCAATCCAGGTTCTGTATCTCTTTCAACAAATCAAGCCCGCGTTCATCGAACAACAGCCCTTTGTTGTGCCTCATGAATTCAGCCGATCCGTATTCGCCCACAAGACGCGCGGCGGCCGGATCGATAGACAGCTTCGTGAGGTAGATGAGCGCCTCCTGCGAATCCTCGCCAAAGACCGCATCCAAGAACATGAAACTGTTATCGAGGCTGGAAATCGCCCGTTCGCAAGCACCACCTGACGCTTGCATTCGCCATTGAAGGCTCGTTTCGCCGCCTCGAACCCGCAGGCCGAAGCGTCGTCTCCCACCGACGAAAGCGCAGCATTCAGAATGCGCAGGCGTTCCGCCTTAAGCACGTCCCCATCGCTGATTTGGTTTTTCAGACGATCGCGAACGCCGTCTGATTTCGTCACCGACTCGATATAAGCGCGCAGAGCGGCAGCGGGCTCGTCGCCCTCAAGCTGCGGCTTTGCGTCCAATAAATCTTTCCGGACGAGGCGAAGAGCTTCCTCGAGCTCAACGGCGTCGTGCACACGCCGAAGCATCGCGTCGAGCAGCAGGCCCACCAAGGCAACCCGTTCGTCGAAGCGCGCCCCCGACGCCCGCTCCTCAATCGTGGCATCGGCCCGCCCGTCCAGAATGTCGATCACTTTGTAGTCATCTTCGTATTTGCGGAACAACTCATAGTACGCGCCGAAATCAAGCGCCACGTCACCATCCTGCAAATACCTGCCAGGAAGAGACGAGTGCACCTCCATGCCCTCAGCCTCGTACGCCTGGAGCATTCGAGAAAGATCTTCCCACCCGCGCGGGGTCACAATCACAGGCCCACGCGCCGAGGTCTTCATTCTATAGAAATTCTCGGGCCTGGCCTCGAGGTAGGTCATCACCGCCGGATGCACGCCGTGCGCGAGGGCATATTCCCTCCATGCGCCCAAATCGGGCTCCACATCGATTCGCATCAGCCTGTCGAGCATCGCGGAATCGAATTCGCGCGCGGAGCGATTGTACTCAGGAGGGTTGCCCGCCGTGACAATCACCCACCCCTCGGGAAGGCTGTGCATGCCGAGCGTTTTGTATTGAAGGAACTGCAGCATCGCCGGCGCCAGCGTCTCGGAAACGCAATTCACTTCGTCGAGGAACAGAATCCCCTCGGCCACCCCGCTCCTTTCACGCGCCTCGTACACGGCGGCGACTATCTCGGACATCGTGTATTCCGACACGCTGCGGGCGCTACCGTCGTATTCCCTCGTGGTTATAAACGGCAAGCCGAGCGCACTTTGCCGCGTGTGATGGGTAATCGAATAGCTCACAAAGTTCACGCCCAGCTCATCGGCCACCTGCCGCACAACCGCCGTTTTGCCCACACCCGGAGGCCCCATCATGATGATGGGGCGCTGCATGCGGAATGGAATACGATACAGCCCACGCCCATCCTTCGACAGATAGGCACGCACCGCACCTTTGACCTGTTCAGATGCTTCCTTTATATCCATCCTTGTCCTCCTCCGGCTTGCGCTTGCCCGTCGGGTGCGCCGTCGATGCTCTCTATGCTCGCAATCGATTCATCGTCCAAAACCGCCTGCGCCGCCCATGAGGGCACATCGTCGCGATAGCAGTCGTCGCCGTAGAATACGAACGCGGTTTTATAGGACGGCATGCTTTCTGGATAAAATCCGAATCCGTCCGTGAAATAGATTAGGCCGTCAAGTTTCCCAATCGCCTTCTTCTTGATGAGCTCGTCCACATACAGGAACACGGGGCGAAAATCGGTGCCGCCACCGCCATGGCATCTCGCCCCCTGGCGCCACTCGTCGAGCTCGGCCCGACTGGTTATCACGTCGTGCGAGCGCACCGCCACATCGCACTGCACGATATGCACGCGCATGCGATCGGCGAACTGGTCAGTCGACTTCAAAATGCTGAACGTCGCCTTGATAAACCTGTCAACGAGCGCGCACCACACCGACCCGCTTGTGTCTATCGCGATGACGAATTCCCTGATACGCCGGGGTTCGCAATATTCGAGCGGCTCAATGAGCGGAAGGTTTCCGTACAAATTCAAGCCGTAGGTGTAGAAGACATAATCGAACTCCTCTTCGGAAACCTTAAGCGTCTCGGTCGGTGTCGCAAAGCGGCGCAGGAACTCGCCATAATCGACCCGTTCATTCGAAACATCTTCGAGCTCCTTAGCCAAGCCGCCAAGACTCATTCCCCGACCCTTCGAATACGTGCGCAAGTCGACGGATATCGACCTCGCCGCACGCCGCCACCCCTCTTTATCGGAAACGCTCAGTTGGGCGACTCTCTTCATGGCTGGCCCCCGCTTTGCAGGCGTGATATTGGGATAAGAGCCATGGGCCGAGCCATCGCTGGAGCCAGCTCCACACGAACCACCCTCAGAACCGTCGGTGCTGGCGCTGTTTGCCGAGCGCGAGCCATGTTCAGAACCATCAGCGCTTCCGCCGTTTGCCGAGCGCGAGCCAAGCTCGCTAGAATCGGAGGAGCCATCCTGGGCCTCGCTGAAACCCCCATCGCCCGAGCCATCCGTTGGCTCCCGTCTGTCTGCGCACACGTTTTCGCTATCGCCATTCGGAAGCATTTCGCTCGCACCCGAGTCGCAACTCTCTTCATCGTTGGCAACCGTCAGGTACCAATAGGCGTGGTCGTCTGCCGCGAACAGCGACTTCCAGCTGTCTACTTCTTTGGTCCATTCCCCCAGGCGCAACCTTCGATACACCTTTTCCGCACCCACGTGCATGCCGATTTCTGCCCGTACTGTCGCGAGCGCGGCCTCGATTTCCTCGCCACGCGCGCCTTCGCGCACTCCGCAAATCTCAGACAGCACAGCTTCCACCGCAATATCGCAAGCGACGTTCCACAGCTCACGTTCGACAGAATCGCCCATGTAGGGATGCAAGAAAACGCAATGAAGCACAGCATGGAGAAAATCATGCGTCGGCGGCTCCTTCGTTCGAAGGAATGCATCGCACATCCGCGCTGGGTCAACCCCCAAATCGCGGCCGTTCGTTGCCAAAGGCATGCTCAATTTCCCTGATACCAGCCGCAACCTGCCGATAGCACCCGCCAGAAAGGGATTCTCGACCAAAATACGGGCCCTCGCCAGCTCAACCACTTTGATGGCCACGCGCTCGCGTTTCGTCAATCCCGACTTCGTCATACCTACAGCTCCAGGCTTTTCGGCGACGGCGTGCCGAATTTACGATTCTTCGCTTCCATAAGCATCGCGGCGGTAGAGACCATTCCTTCCATTGAGGCCGTCTCGATCGCGCCCTGCAGCATTTTCTCGGTCACCTTCCCTTCCCAATCGCAAACGATTCTTGCCTCAGCATCGAAGCCATTCCTGGCAAGCATGCTCAGCAGGGGAGCTGCGTTCCTGAATCGCGAGGGGTCGAGGTACGGCACAAACGCCCTAACAACTTCAGGATCTCGCTTAAACAGGCGCGCATTCCACTTGTCGGGAGCGCATTCAGGCGCTATGGCACACACTGCTCGCACGGTTGCCGCCGAACACCCCAAATACAGAGCATCGGCGGGGTCGCAGATAACCGCATGTTCAAGCTGCCGTCCTGCTTCCTTGCGCATCACCTCTATCTTGACGCGTTCGCTGTTCAGCCCTCCAGCCGAAGCGAGCAATTTCGCGAGCCGCGGCCTTGGTTTCCCACGTTTGTAGAACGTGTCCGGCTCAGCCAAGCAGGCAAGCATCAGCCCCTTCAGGTCGGCATCGCACAGCAAGCCTTCTTCGGCGTACTCGCCTATCAGCTTTTCGCTTTTGGAAGACAGCGCGCACAAATACACGTTGCCTTGCGACCCCCGATACGTTACAAGTGCTCCATCGGGAATCGAGTCCGCATCTTCAAGCAGCACCTCATCGAAGTAACGCTTCAACCTTTCGCCCTGCATATGCACCGCCCCTCCATCCCAAGGAACGGGATCCATCGCCATGCCCAGGGTCACACCCCTATCCAGCAGCGACCGAGCAACGGAATCGTTGCCAAAGGCCAGCGCGTAGCTCAATGCAATGCTGGGCATCTCGAATTTGTCGAACATGAGATACAGACGCTCCACCATATCCGCGTCACCACCCATTGCACAGTATTTGAGAAGGCGTACCGCATCCACAGGGTTCACCTTGCTCGCAACAGACTCCAACGCGGAAAGCCCCGACGAGTTTCCCTTGCGCACGGCCTTCAGCGCTGCCGTCAACTGGGCAACAGTTGACCCAATTCTCCCGCCCCGCGTCCCTCCCACGGCGGCATCGAACGAAAAACCCAATTCGCGAAGCAAGCGCGAACAAACCGCGTCACCCTCTTCCGCGAACGCCCTCGCCGCCTTCTTGGCGTTTCGCCTGACATATTCGAAATATTCGGCCTCCATGGCCTCGCTTGGCGGATTCCCGGAGTCGGCGAGCCGCGTGAGCGCAACCCTGATCTTGTCCGCGAACCTTCGGATGCTCCCATCATGGAACCGCGCGTCAATCGCAGCCTGGCGGTGACAACCGACGCCATCAGAAATCTCATCTGCAACCGCACCAGCAACGTTCGCCTTGGCGGGCGCAAAGCCAACCCTCGCCACGCCGACGCCATCATCGCCCGCAACCATCACCACGGTTCCTCTGCTGGCAGCCAAATAGCAATCGAAATCCCCCGCAAATGAATGCGGAAGCAATACCGACTTGGCTCCGTAAAAAGCATCTTGGGCGATGCTTTCCACTCGATTAGGGATCACCAACGACAACGCGCCACAGAGCTCGAAAGCACTGCGTCCTATAGATACGAGGCTTTCCGGCAAATAGACGCTGGCGAGGCGCCCGCAGCCGTAGAACATACCGTCGGGAATTTCCCTCACGCCTTCGACAAACGCAGCGCGCTTGAGGCACATGCTCCGTACAAAAGCGCTACGCGGAACGGTCTTGCTCTGCGCAAACGCCGCATAATCCCGAAGCTCAATCTTCTCGCTCGAGAAAGAATCGATACTGGGCGATATAACCACACTTTCAACCCGAGAATAAGAAAAGGCGTCCGAGCAAACCTGCTCAATGTTTGGCCCGAGCTCAACTTCGGCGACGTTCGCGCCCAAAAACGCGCCCTTTGCGATGCGCGTTACCGATTCGGGCACCACAAAGCGCTTCGTTCGCCTACTTGAAGGAGGAAACAGAGCGAGGGTTTTCCCGGCATCGGTATAAAGAGCCCCGCCCGCAGATGCATTAAGCGACCCGCCGCCAACCACCCTTATAGGCGCATCGCAGCCTCGCGAAGTGTCACCGATTTCCGCATCAGCGGAAATAACGACCTCCTTGAAATGGGACACGACAAGGGGATCCCCAAGGTGAGGGAACGACTCAAAACGCTTTACGCAGCTGAAATCGCACACCCCATCGACCACTTCCATGGTGGCGGGGTCGTCGCCAGCCGAATAGGTGGCAACCCCCAGCACACGGCGGCAACCGTCAAGCGCCCCACTTTCCAGCGTTTCCACGGTTTCGGGGATCAACAGATATTTGATGGCATCTTTATTTCGAATGGAATCTTCCGCCAGCACGATAACGCCATAAGGCACGACCATCCGGCCGTTCGAATCCACAGACTCAAACGACTGCAGACGGCCACCCGCGCGCACATGAACCTTGCGAATAACCTCTTCAACCTTCATAGCACTCCCCCACGCACTAATGTCGATATGTTCAATTATATACGAACATACGTTCTTATTGCTGGGAGATTTATGGGTAAACTGTTCGACGGGCTATAGGCCAAGAAGCGATTGCCAATTTCTCGGACGATATAGAATACGGTCGATCGTTACCTGATTCTCACCTTCGTCGATGATGAAAAAGGCAGCATACGAATTCGCAATCGGCGCCCATCGATAGCCCGCCATTGCAAGTTTGAGATTACGCACCTTCGGGTACATGCCCGGAGTTTCTTCCAATTCAGAGAGCAGCGCATCGAAGTCATCGAGCAAATCTGCAGCAGCCCTGGGAGCCGATAAGGTATCTATATGGTACGCAACGATTCCGTCAAGGTCGTTCGCGGCGGGATCGGCGACAACGACGCTATAGGTCGAGTCCATCACAAGCCATACTTTTCACGTAGGGAAGAAGAGAGCGACCGAGCATCCTGGACGCGGCCCTCGACGGCGGCGCGACGGCCAGTCGCCAATTGGCATTGGAGGTCGGCATCGGAAACAAGCTGTTCGTAGGCGTCGATACTCATGACGGCAAGGTCGCCGCTGCCATTTTTAGTGATGAATACGGGTTCCATGGTTTCGTGGCACCACTCAGAAACGTCATTGTATCCGTTGCGCAAAGCCGTGCTCGACATGATTTTCGGCATCAATATCACCCCACTGCGGAATTTCATATACAAATTCGGTAAGAATTATATCATTTACTATTAGATGATTTCTGATGCTTAAATGAGCTACGCAAGCAAATTCTTGTCGTACTGAGTATTTTTACTCATCGTACTGAGTAAAAATACTCAGTACGATGAGTAATTCCAATCAGCCGACCGCGCGTTAAATACCGAGCGCGGCCTTCTTCGCCGCGTCGAAATCTTCCTGCGTAATAACTCCGCTATCGAGGAGCGATTTCAGTTTCGCCAGGCGATCGAGGGGGTCTTCGGCCGGCGGTTTGAATCTGAATCTGCCCCATTCCCGTTGACAAGTCGATTTCCGTTTCGCATGATGCGGGCAACGGAGGATTTGAGGCGCACCCCACGTTTCCCCACACCCCGGAGAAACCCTAACGGGATCGCACCGCCGCTTCAATCCTGTCGCACGCCGCTTGCACCATAGGCGTGGGGCTTGCGATGTTCATGCGAATGAAACCCGAACCCTGAAGCCCGAACATCGTGCCCATGTCGAGCCACAGCTTCGCATCGTTCGAGATAAACGCCGCGAGCTCATCGTCATTCATTCCAAGCGCCGAGCAATCGATCCACGGCAAATACGTGCTCTCAAGCGGCGTCAACTTAAGCTCCGGCGTACGCGCGACCATAGCTTCAACCGCAGCGTAGTTTTCTTCGAGCTTTGCCTGCAACTGGGCAAACCACTCGTCACCATGCTCATAGCACGCTTGCGCGGCACACATGCCCAAGCAATTCGGCTCGTCATAACCCGTGCGGCCAAGCGCGCGCTTGAACGCCGCGCGTAAGTCTTCATTCGGAATGAAGATGTTACAAATTTGCAGGCCAGCTAGGTTGAACGTCTTCGACGGCGACGTGCACAGCACGACATTCTGCGCGAACTTTTCTCCCAAGCTCGCAAATGGCACATGCGTCACGCCCGAACGCGCGAAGTCGGCATGGATTTCGTCCGAGACGACCGTCACGCCGTGCGCCAGGCAGATTTCGCCCACGCGGCGCAACTCATCGGATGACCATTCCCGCCCTACGGGGTTGTGTGGGCTACACAGAATGAAGAGCTTTGCGCCGCTTTGCTCAAGCGCGCGCTCGAAACCCCCGAAATCCATGGCGTAGCGGCCCGTTTCGGCGTCGCGCACGAGCGGGTTCTCTACCACGCGTCGACCGTTGTTTTCGATCATCAGGCGAAACGGATAATACACCGGAGGCTGAATGAGCACGTAATCGCCTGGCTGCGTGTAAGCGCGAATAGCCGTGGCCAGCGCGAACACCACACCCGGCGCATGCACCGTCCACTCGCGACGAGGGCGCCAACCGTGATGGCGCTCAAACCAACCCTGCACGGCTTCGTGGTACGCATCGGTGGTCATGGTGTAGCCGAACACGCCGTGGGCAACGCGCGCCTGCAGCGCCTCGAGGGCTTCGGGCATCGCGCGAAAATCCATGTCGGCAACCCACAGGGGAAGCTCATCGTCGGCATGGCCTCGACGAGCATATGAATCCCATTTCAGACTGCCTGTGCCGCGTCGGTCGAGCGGCGTTTCGAAATCGTATTTCACGAAAGTCTCCTTTGCATCATTTCCGCCAGCACGCTTCGCATGCGCGCTTCGATTGCGGCACAGGCGAAGCGGTGCACCAATGACCTGCGAAGCGTCCAGCGGATTGAGCAGGACGAGGACGCTCGCCCTTACCCTATGCGAGTGCCTGCTCTAAATCGGCGAGCAAATCCTCCACATCTTCAATGCCCACCGAAAGGCGCAGCAGACGCTCGTCGATGCCAAGAGCATCGCGCATCTCGGCTGGAATGGATCCATGCGTTTGCACGAGCGGATACGTCATGAGCGATTCCGCGCCGCCCAAACTTTCAGCGAACAAAATGAGCTTTGTGCGCTCGAGAGCATCGACTGCACGCTGCTTCGTATCGGTTTTGAACGATATCATGGCGCCGAAGCCTGAAGTCTGGCGGCATGAGCGTGCATAATTCGGATGATCGGGGTCGCCCACGTAATGGACTTCGGTCACATGCGGATGCGTTTTCAGGAATTCTGCGATGCGAAGCGCGTTTTTCTCCTGCTGGCGCAGGCGCACACCGAGCGTTTTCAGGCTGCGAATCATAAGCCAGCTGTCGAACGGCGCCAGCTGATTGCCTTCACTCATCGCCGCATTGAACAGCGGTTCGATAAGGCCTTCGTCGCGCACCACCAAAAAGCCTGACAGCACATCGTTGTGACCGCACAAATATTTCGTTCCGCTATACACCACGATGTCGGCGCCGAAATCGAACGGACGCTGGAAATACATGGTCAAAAACGTGTTATCGACCGCAAGCAAAGCGCCGCGGTCATGGGCGACTTGTGCCACCCGTGCAATATCGGCCACTTTCATCATCGGATTGGTGGGCGTTTCAAGAAACACCAGGCGCGTATTGGGGCGAAACGCAGCTTCAAGTTGGGCTTCGTCGGAAAGGTCGGCATAGGTGAATTCCAAGCCGTATTGCGAAAACACTTGCGAGAACAAGCGGTACGTGCCGCCATACAAGTCGTCACTCACCACGGCATGGTCGCCCGACTTCATGAGCTTTATCAGGCACGATATAGCCGCCATACCGCTGGAAAACGCCATGGCTTTTTTCCCGCCCTCGAGCGCGGCGATGGTGTTTTCGAGCTCGAGGCGCGTGGGGTTGCCGCAGCGAGAATAGCAATAGCCGGTCGATTGGCCGAACGCCGGATGCGCGAACGTGGCCGACTGGTAAATGGGGAAACTGATGGAACCCGTTTCTTTATCGACACCGCGATAGCCGCGCACCGCGACAGAATCGGTGCGCAGGCCGCTACATCGAGCCTCGTCGACACCCAAAAGTCCGTCAATTTCCGCAGCCATCGCCTTGAAGCTCGAGTCGTCCACGTGCCGCCCTTTCGTCCCACGATTTCACGTAGCTCATCATGGTAGCCGAAATGCGGCGAAACGAGGACTTAATTCCTACTAGTTATATAGGTTTCGCATATGAGCACGCCCAGTTGCGGTATCGCAGAGGGTCGCCGACGGCCAGCCCACATAAAGACCCGCAACCGGTTCCATATCTTTGTCGAAAACCCGACGACCTTCGTCGATGCGAACGTCGTCACAAAGATGCGTGGGATAGGTGCGAACAGCCCGCAAAACATGGGCGAGAAGCAGGCCGTTTAATTGCGCATGAAGAATCCTTGGCCAACGCCGTTCACGAATTTACACATTCGCGAATGGTGAAAAATGCCGCTGACATTCTGCTAGAATTCGCAGCATGGTTAAATCATCAGGTAAAATCATCATTCCCTCTGGCGTCAATATCTGGCCCCACGAACTCGCAACGGCGAAAGCCCTTGCGACAGCTGGATACGTCGTCGAGTTCGCCGAACGCCGCGAAGGTCAGTACGAGAAATCGGCCGATCTTATAATCGCTGGGGAATCGTGGGAGATGAAAGCCCCCAACGGGGCGAGCATGAAGGCAATCGAGAAGAATTTGCGCAAGGCTTGTTCCCAATCGCCCAACGTCATTTTCGACTCGGGTCGACTGAAATCCATCCCGGACAGCGCAATCGAGCGCAAGCTCCGCGCCTGCGCATCAGGCAGGATTAAGCAACTGAAGCGTCTTTTATTCGTGAATCGGCACCATATCGTCATTGACATCAAATAGTGCGAGTGTAGAATAAGAACCAGCAAGCGCCCGAACGGTGAGTCATCACCTCCCTCGGGCGCTTATTCGTTGTTCGGGGCGATTCTGGGTCTATAGGCCAAAACGCAACCCGATTCTCTCCATGCGCGGACAGAGGACCCTGTCGAAACGCGGCCCAAAACAAACTAGGGCCCTGGCCGTACAGGTTGACGATATGCTTCACAAAGCTCTTGAGATTGAGCAGCGCCTTGACCTGCGCTGAATCGAAGCGAGCCCAGGCGTCTTAGCCGTCGTAGCGGAAAAGCCAGTGGCGGAAGCAATACGGGGTGTGACACGAGGGTACAAAATAAGCTCACTCATTCGCACTTCCCTTCCTGTCGCGCAAGTGCATACCGATACCATTAGCGGCTCAATCCGGTCCGACCGCTGCCAGAATCCGAGAACACATTAATTCGTGACGCAGCGCGCCACGAATCGAGAACATGAGACTCTTTTTTTTCGAGAACCGCCCGATTTCCGCAAGACCCATAGCTCTCGGTAGATTTTCGCTTTTATTGCCGGGGGTTGCGAAAACTATTCTTCTCAAATTCTTCCCCAGGGGCGAATTCGAGAGTCGAAAATAAAAAAGCAGGCCAGAACTTTTACCGTTCTGACCTGCTGAAACTTTTGGTCGCGGGGACCGGATTTGAACCGATGACCTTCGGGTTATGAGCCCGACGAGCTGACCAGACTGCTCCACCCCGCAATATGTTAGGTGCCTTAAGGCAAGAAAATATATTACCAGCCTCAGCGATTAATGCAAGACCGAATTTCTTGGAATACCCGCCAATCACCAGTTCTTCACAATCGAGGCCAGGCCGGCAGTTATCTCTCAGCCATAATAAGAATTTCGGCACCCAAATGCGCAACGATCGCTCACCACTCGCGCACAATAAGAACTTCGGCACCTAAACGCAGAACGGCCCCGATTCCTCGGGGCCGTTCCGTTCAGTACCGTTCGCCCTTCGCTAGCTGCGACGACGCCAACACACAGCCGCGCCGCACACCACCAGCGCCAGCCCAGCCGCAACCGCGGCCGCACCAAACATCAACCCGGCATCGTCAGCCGTCTTCGAGAACAGCTTGACAACCGGATTCTTCGGCGTCGTTGTTCCACCGCCCGGCGTAGGCGCAGGAGCCGGCGGCTCAGTGTAAGAATTCTTGAACGTCGGAGCCACGCCACCGTCGTAAGCCACCGTCGCGACCAAATTCCCCTGACCATCGTCGACCACGTTCACGACAACTTTGTACGTCGCGGTATCGTAGGTCACGTTCGCCTGCTTGTCGTTCACCTCGGAAATCGTGTACACGTAGGTGCCAGGTTCCGCAAACGTCAGCGCGGGGAACGAGACCGATCCCGCAGCGTCGTTCTTCGCCTGGTAAACTGTGCCGTCTTCCGCAGTCAATGCGAAGGTGAACTGTCCATCGGCCAAGGCCTTGCCGCTCAGCACCTTCGTTGCGCCAAGCATCACGCTCGTCGTGCCGTGCGCGTACGTATTCACGAATGCAGCATTGACGTCATCCGTGGCGAGCGCATGCTCAACCACCAAACCGCCTTCACCGTTGTCGGTCACGCGCGTATGAATCGCGATCGATTTGCCGTCGAACGTCACACCGTTATGCGTCGTGCCAGCGCCCACCTCGCGCAGAACGTAATCGTGTTCGCCAGCCGTCGTGTACGTAATCGCGCCCATGGTCACGTTGCCGGCAGCATCGTTCGTACCCTGCGCCACAACCTGGCCATCTTCAACAAGTTCGAAGAGGAACTCGTTCTCGACAAGCGCGCGTCCCACGAGCGACTTCGAGACCGTAATCTGGCTGGTCACGCTCGACTCGTTCGGAGTAACGCCGTACTCATTGGTGAACTCGAACATTGGCTTGGTCTCGTCGCCGACACGTTCAACCGTCAGCTCGCCCTTGCCGTTATCGGTCACCTTGAAGCTCACCGTTTTCACGCTGGCGTCGTTGGCAACGCCAGGCGCGCTGCCGGTCTCGGTAATCGTATAGGTGAACACATGGGAGCGCACCGTCGTGGTTTGCGCCGCGGAGGCATCGCCCTGGGCACTCGCCGCTGCATTGTCGGTTGCCACGTTGGCAGCCGGTGCAGCATTGCCGGAAGCCACAGGAGCCGTCGGCTGATCGCTCGCATTGTCGCTCGGAGCCGCATCGCCCACATTAGCCGCAGCGTCAACTGCAGCCGCAGACTCAGCGCCACTCGCCGCAGCAAGCCCAACTGCACCATCGCTCACAGGAACCGCGCCCTGACCAGCACCGTCGGTGTTCGCCGCATCATCGGCAGCATTGTCAGCAGGATCATTGCCCGTCGCCTGCGCGGGCATTGCGGAATCGCCCACAACTCCAACGCCAGCGGTCGCGCCCACAGCCGCAGCATCATTCGCGACAGGAGCTGCAGCCTGAACGTTCGCACCGCCAGCGTCAACAATCGCCTCTTGCTGCGTGGTGCCCAGCGCCTTGTTCAGAGCATCGAGCGTGAACACAATCTTGCCGAAATCGATACTTCCGCCAGCAGCGTTCATCGCGGTCACATGCTCGGGCATGGGAGCGCCCTCTTCATTCGCCGTAATGGTGAACGTGAATTTGCCCGCAATATCGTTCGGAGTCAAGCCTTCGGCGTAGCTCAAACGCTTCACACCCGTCACGCTCACC
Organism: uncultured Slackia sp.; assembly: GCA_934661005.1. GTDB lineage: Bacteria > Actinomycetota > Coriobacteriia > Coriobacteriales > Eggerthellaceae > Slackia. Next base: position 32,736 of record CAKUIK010000016.1, on the reverse strand, counting down.
GGCACATCGCTCGTTCCGTAGGTATTTTCGAAGGCCAGGCCCTTCACGCCAGCCTCGATGCTCACGGCAAGCTCGCCAGAACCCTTGTCGACAGCATTAATGTCGAACGAAATCTTCTGAGTCGTTGGGGTGATGCCGCGACCAGAGAGCCCATCGGTCTTCTCGTACGCGACGCACGGAATAGTCCAGGTTGCGTCGCCGTTGTCGTTTGCGACCTTCGCGGCAGAACCCTTCGCGACCAGGTCGCTCAGCATCGCCGTATCGAAACTCAGCGTGCCGAACGCAACCGTGCCGTCGGCAGCATTCTTCGCCGTAAGCACGTCACTACCCGCCGCTTCACCTTTGGCATACTGCACGCCAAAGGTGAACTCACCGTCGACCAACGCGCGGCCACTCAAGGTTTTCGTCGCATTCACGTCAACGCTTCCCGAAGCGGAATAGCTGTTCGTGAACGCCACTTTGGCCGCAACAGCCGCTGGGCTATCGCCCGTCTTGTAGACATACGTCGCAGCATCGGGACCGCCAGAAACCGTCGTGGTCGCCGTAAGCGTCGCCGTGGCGGGATCATCGCTCACGGAAATCGTCACCGTGCGACCAACCTTATCGAAGGTGTACCCACTGCCCGCCGTACCGAGCTCGGAAACGGCATACGTGAACGTTTTGCCCACGTCGAGCTGCGTGAATTTCACATCGCTACACACCGGCACGCTCGCCGTCTCGCCGTCCTTGGCAGCAGGTATATTGAACACCTTGCCGCCCAAAGGCAGGCCAAGAACCGCCGCCGAAGCCTCGTCGCTAGGCGCAACCTGAATTTGGAACTGGCCCTCGGTCATGTCGCGGCCATTCAAGGTCTTCGTCAGCGTCAACCCACCAGCAGCCGTATAGTCGAGATTCGCTTCGTACTTGTTCACGAACGTGCCGTTCTCGGTCGAAGACGCAGCAACCAGGTGGCCCTCACCGTCGTCGGTCACCGTCACGTAAACCTTCGCGACATTCGTGCTGTACTGGATGCCAGCCTTCGCGGGGTTGGGCACAGTCTCGCGCACAGTGTAGACGAACGTCTTGCTCGTAACGGCATCGCCATCAACAACCATATCGCTCGCCTTGAACGTGATGCTGCCGAAATCAAACGCCACTGCCTCGCCATCCTTGGCGCTCGCCGACTGGGCAGTCGCACCGTTAGAAGGCATGGGGGCACCTTCAGTTTCGGCCACAATCGAGAATGAGAAGCTGTCGTTTTCAGTCCAATCGCGGCCCTCAAGAACCTTGTTCAAGCCGAAGTTCGCTGTGGCAAAGTCCACATCTGCCGGTTTGTAGACGTTCGTGAAAGCCACCGTCGGGGTGTCGCTTCCGGCCAGCTCGCCGTCGACATACGTCGCCACGTGAAGACTCGTGCCATTCTCCAGGCTTACAACAATTTTCACCGCATGGGTCGCCTCATCGTAGGCCACGCCAGCAAGCTTGGGGTCGGGAACAATCTCGCTCACGGTGAACTCAAACGCCTTGCCCGCGTCGCCCTGCGTAAACGCGATGCCGTCAAGCGGCTTCATAACATCGGCCACACCCGCAGCGCGATCGTTCGGGTTGCTGAACTGGAGCACGCCATTGCCGCCTGCGTCAACACGCTTGAGCAGCTCCTTCGAAGCGTCATCGGCCCCTTCAATGTTGAAGGCGAATTCGCCCGCATGCATCGTGCGACCATTGAGCGTCTTTTTAACCGCAAGGCCGTCAAAGCTGCCGTACGTCTTTTCCTCGGAATACACGTTGGTAAAGGTCGCCCCACCGTCGTAAGAAACCTCGGCCTGCAAAGTGCCCGAATGGTCGTCGGTCACCTTGACTGCCACCAGGCACTCATGGGTATCGAACGCGATGTTGCTCGCCTGCGCAGCTTCGGAATTCAGCGCCTTGCCGCGGTACGCGTTTTCGACCATCTTGAACGTATACGTGCCAGGCTTGGCAAACGAAAGCTCACCGAAGCTGAAGTTCTTCGACTCACCATTCGCCAAGCCGATCACCGTTGCCCGCTTGGCAGAATCGGCGCCGAATGCGTCGGTCGCGGCCTTATTGGCCGGCACCAAGCTGAAGCCGAAGCTCTCAGCTTCGGTCATCGCACGACCCTCGAACTTCTTTGTGCCAGAAATCGTGGCCGTGGCAGGCCCAGGGTTGTAGCTGTTTTCGAATGCGAACGCCTTCGCGTCGGTCAGAACAGCTTCCGCATCGGTCGTGGCGCCCTGCTTGGAGTACGAAACGCTCAGTTCAATATGGGCATCATCGCCCGTGTCCACGCTCTTCACCGTGACAATCGCCTGCCACACCGTTGGGTCATACGTCACACCTGGCAAACCCTGGCCAGCAGCCAGGTCTTTCGCATCGACCCACGCATCGTCGACTTTCACCACTTCAGTAATTTCGTAGGCATACGCCTTGCTTGGCGCTCCACCCAAGTCGCTCAGGTTAAACGTTGCCTGGGGAAACGCGATGCTTCCGCTCGCAGAAACCGTCGACACCACACCGCGGTAGTCAACATCAGCGGCGGTTTTACCCGTCACGACCTCGACGCCATCTCCTTCGGGCAGCGGCGCCGAAGCGTCGAACGTTTTCGCCATCACAAAGAACATGTCCGGCTCAAGCGTGCGCTGCCTCGTTGCGTCGATCCACGTTTTCGTACCGCTCGGGTTCCACGTCACACTCTGGTCGCTGAACGTGTTCATAAACGCAGCGAGCTCAGCAGCTTCGGGCGTTTTGAATTCAACGCCGTCGTCGCCCGCAATCTTCGTCATAGCCGACTCAACCGAAAGCGTGCCGTCATGCCCATCGGCGACAACAACCTTCACCTCGTACAGAGCTTGCGACATGGAGACACCCGGGTTAACGGTGCTCATTTCTTCCGATTCGTAAATCTGGTAGATGTACGTGCCCGGCTGCGCGTACACGATGTCGCCGAAATGGAAACCAACCTGCGTGCCCGCCGGCGTGCCCTCAGGCTGCGTTACCTCAAGACGCGCCATGCCGCCACTTGCACCCTCGGGCATTGGAGCGGTCACAGACGTGTTGGCGTCTTTCAGCACGAACGTGAATGTATCGCCAGACAGCCAAGCGCGGCCGTTGAGAGTCTTCGCGCCCGCAAGCGCAGCTTCGCCTTTCAGCGTGCCCTGCGCGGCATACGTGTTCACGAACTCGGCTTTCGTAATTTTGCCCGCTACAACCGTGCCCGTCGCGGCAATTGCCTTGCCTTCGGCATCAACCGGAGACACCTGCGAGAAGCCAGGGTTCGCATGCGTCAGCGAGCCGTCAGCAGCAGGCACATTCAGCAACTCCTCGATCGAATAGGCGGCATTCGGGGCAATGCCATACACGTACAGCGTTTCATCGGCCTTGATCGAATGCGTCGCCTTTCCATTCGCGTCGAACGTCAGCTCAAACGGATCGCCGCACACCGCTCCCGCGGCGTTCTTCACTTCGGCATGCAGCGTTTTACCCGCCACAGCCTCTATCGTGAGCTCGAAATCAAACGACTTGTCGGCATAAGCGGCCGCATCGAAGCCCTCGGGCATATCGAGCGTCTTCGAAACCGCCAGCGTTCCCGGAATTTCAACCGACAGCTTGCCGTTGTTGCCCAAATGCGGAATAACCGTCGTCGCAGCAGAGGTCGACGTCTCGCTGTTCCACTTCGGGTTCAACACGTCGGTCGCCGTGCCGGTGGTATTTTCCGCCTTCGATTTCGCGAGCTCATTAATGTACGTCAAACGCGCCGTGCCGGCTTTGAAGTAGGCATTGCCGTCGGCATCGTACGCAATGGCGCCCGAGAATTGCTCAGCCGTGCCGGGCGAGAAGCTGATGACCTCGGTTTTCTCGACAGCCTTACCGCCTTCGCCCATCTCAAAGAAGGTGTGCTTGTAGTAGAACATCTCGCCAGCGGCACCCGACGCCCTCTTCGCAGGCTGCGTGCACGCTTCATCGGAATAAATGGGCGTATCGCTCGTGAAGTAGTAATACGCATTGCCCTTAGAAGGATTGAAGCTCGAAACAGTATCGCCCAACGCGGTGCCCGGAGTGAACGCGTTCGCGTAGAAATTCGCCTTGCCGTCTTCGGTATTGGCCGCAATGTATTTCGACATTGCCCCGTCGGGGTTCGCGACAAGCTCAAGCGCATCGGGCTTAATGCTCGACGTGAAGAAAACACGCAGCGGATACGTATCGCTCACCGTCATGGTACCCGCAGTTTCATTCACGTTGAAATTGCGCAGCGGAATAAGGCCTGCGGGAATTTTCACCTGGACCTTGTCGCCCGTGGCCACATCGCCCGATTTCGTCACGGTAATCACGATATTGCCCAGGCTCACGGTTTTGCCGTTCAGTTCGGTCGTGCCTGCAAATGTGTAGGTATCGGCGGTATCGGTCGGGGTTTTCGTCACGTCGCTAAACACGTGGTTGTTCACCACGATCGCCTTGAACGTGTCGACCTGCATGTAGGCGCCCAGCGAATCGTCGAAGGTGACGTAGCCATCGCTCATCTCAAAGCCCTCGCGAGCGTCGGTGGGATAGCCCGCGCCCTTCACGATTTCCTTAGAGATGTCTTCGAAGATTTTCGAGAGCTCACTGGCGCTCGAAGCAGACTTGTAGAAGTCAGAACCTTCAGCGCGATCGCCGAAGCTCCAGTTCCACTCGCCACTGAACCAGCCTTGCGTGTAAGTATAGGCAGCTGCAGGGTAATTGCTCGAAGCCGCCTGCATGAACTTGTTTTCATTAGATGTTCCCGAAACGCTCACATCAGCGCTCGGGTTCGCATCATTGAAAATGCCAATGGTGTACACCGAGGCACCCGCGTCTTTCATAGCCTTTGCAGCGGCAACGGCGTCAGAGGCAACATCGGGCTCAAAATTGCTGTACGAAGTCGGTGTGCCGTCGGTGAAGAAAATAACAATCTTCTTAGCATCGGCGCGGCTGGAGGTTTGGCTCTGCGCAAGCTGCAAGCCATAGTCAGAACGCGTTGCGCCATTGGGCCGTATGGCATTGACCTGGCTCTTGAAAGCGCCCTTCGTCTCATTGGTGCACTCCGTCATGCTCTTCATGACCTGGCTGTAGTTGTAGACGTGCCCGCCCTCGCGATACGTGTCGTTGCCAGGCTTATCTGTCTTCTTGCCAGCGAATTTCACGATAGAAACCTGATGCTGTTTCGACGCATCGGAAATGCTCGCATTTTGCGTTGCAATCTCGTCGATAAACGAATTCGCGGCGTTCTTCAATGCGTCGATGCGCTTCACTCCGCCATTCATGTCATCGTTCATGGATCCTGAGGCATCGAGCACGAGCACGATGTCGAGCGGCGTAGTCGATGTCGACGCGATGTTCGACGTAGAAGAAAGCACTGAAAGCGCCGTAACGAAATCGGAATCGCCCTTGGAAACCGTAGCGCTCATGGCGCCTGAAACGCCGATATCACCAGTCGATACCGTTTTGTCGGTCCAAATACGACCGATGTTTTGAGTCGTATATTCGACGATATCAGACCAATCGCCCATCGTCGACGCGTCGGCGATTGTCTCAATGTTTGCCGCCGCGCGAATCTGCTGCGCGTGCGATGACGCACTCGATTCGTCGGCCAAAGCCGTGCTCCCAATCAAGGGAAGCAGCGCGAATGCGAGCAATGCCGCAATCGCCATTTTCAATCGCTTCATGGTGTGGCCTCCTTCATGCTTCCCGCCTTATGCGCCCATTGCTTGGTCCTTCCTATTTTCATGCTCGGCTCCTTCCGCCCAAAGTTAGTCACCATGATTATTCGGCCCTCTTGGGTTTTGCGGAAGTGCCATTTCGCGTCGAAAATGGCCAAAATAGGCAGCAGCCTTCTCTCATTTCTTATACGAAGGACCCCGTCATCGAAAGGTTCGCATGTGCGGCGTATACGCAAAGAAGGGGTTCGTCTTTACGAACCCCCGAAGAAAACGCAGGTAAAAGCAATGTGAATTCGGCTTTTGGGCTCCGATTGCATGTTTACCCCACAGAGCCCGCCGCCATCGCCACTGCGGAAGCGTTACACCCGCCAGATTCCAGAGGCGCGACTGGTCGCTTCCATATGAGAGCTTTTATATACTTATATAACTTTTAGGTACTAATAATCGTTTAGCGTTCTCCTATCTTTTTCTCAGTAGATGTTTATTGGAAGCTATTGACCCCTAACATTGCAATTGCGCGACATGCGGCCGAGCTTCATTGTTGCCGAGCACGCATTCAACTACAATCGACGGCGAACTCGAAATTCCGACCAAGGGAGGAAACCATGCCCACTCGTGACGAGCGCCGCGCTGAAGCCACCAAGCATTTGGCCCTCATGAAAGGCGCATTCGCCAAGGAAACCCAGGCGACCATCGATGCCGCCGTCATTTATGAGGACGGCGATGCCTTGGCTCTCGAGCTGCCCGAGCCTGCCGCCGAAGCAACCGAAACGCAGGTAACCACCGATTTCACCACCACCGCGCTTCGTCGCGCCCAGGGCAAAACCGCCATCGTCGACCCCGTTTCGTACACGCGCCCCGGCGGCGCCTATGAAGACGGTTCCTTCGGCCCCGAGCAAATTCTGTGCTCCGAAAGCAACCTCTACCCCGTTCTGTGCGGTATGAAATCGGCCTACCACGACCAAAACCGCAGCTACATGTGCGGCATGCTGCTCACGAGCCGCGCGATGTATCTGCCGAACGTCGTCTTCATTCGCGAGGGCGAAATTCACGAGGCGAACGTCATTGCCGTACCCGAGCCCAACCGTGAGCGCGCCCTGGAAAACCATCGATCCGAGCGCGAATGCCTCGATTGCCTGGCGGCTCGCATCGAAACCATGCTGAATATCGCCGCGGCCAACGAGATCGAAACGCTCATCGTGAACGCCTACGCATGCGGACGCCAAGGCTTCCAACCCGCCCAGGTCATCGAGCTTTTCCAGCAATGGATCGCCGCTCACCCTGGCGCCATCAAAACCATCGTATTCGCCGTGCCGCGCGCAAGCTTCGATGCGTTCGACGAGGTGTTCGACCAGCCGGCGCCTGTTGTCGAGGAAGTCGCTGCGCCCATCGAGGAGCAGGAAGACGACGAATTCGACTTCCGCGCGATCGATTTGCCCGAAGGCGTCACCATTCGATAGGGATGACGCCGACGAGGGACCTCGCACGCAAAGCGATGCGGGTCAGCGCGGGCCGACGCGAATCAAGAGCCAGCATGAAAAAGCCGGATGCATCATACGCATCCGGCTTTTTTGCTTACCAATATATACATCGCGTTCAGCGATACCCGCCGTTGCCCCAAGCGATTCAGCGTGCCTATTCGATCGGCCCCATAAGGAACATGTTATGCGTCGACTGGAACAGCAGCTTGCCCGTCGCCGCTTCGCGCGTGGTCACGCGAATCACGGCCGTCGAGCGGCCCTTATGCAAAGGCTCGGTCGTCACATCGACCTTACAGCACGGCACTGCCTTGAAGAAATTGATGCTCGCGGAATTGCACACGTTGTTCACGCCGAACGAGTAGGTCGCGAACCCGCAGCCGATCTCGCCGATGAAATAGCCCGTGCCACCATGGATGCCGCCGCGATAGTTGCCCAAGCTTTTGGGAATATCCATCGTGAAGTGCACATATCCAGGTTCGGCAACCTCGAGAATCTCGATATTGCCTTGAAACTCGGGCGCTTCGGGAACGTTGCACCACATCTTTTCAATCAGCTTCTCGTCGACCATTCCGATTTCCCTTCTGCATGCAAGAAACGCTATCTGCGTCAGCGGCATCGTCCGCTTTCATCGGCGCCATTTTCATGCAACCGCCACGGTGCATCAATAAACAACTCTCGTTATTTGTGGTAATGGAAGGGAGGCGGACCGCCCCGCTCCCCTTCCGCTTTGCGCCTTGAGCCTTACGCTTTGCGAACCAAATAGCAGCAATGAATCTTGGCATTGCGCTCGAAATCGTGCGGAATCGTCTGCGGCGTAATATCTTCAATCGCCACGCCCGCCTCGGCGAGCGCCTCAACATCGGGCTTGAAGTTGCGCAAGTTGCAGCTGAATACCGCCACGCCATCGCGTTCGAGCAGGCGCACCACATTCGTCAAAAGCTTCACATGGTCACGCTGAACGCTCCAGGTGTTTTTACCCATGGCCTTCGAATTCGAGAACGTGGGCGGGTCCACGAAAATCAAATCGAAACGGCGCCATCCGCGCGCCTCGCGCTCGATCCACTGCAACACATCGGCTCGCACGAAACCATGCTCGGGACCATCGCACCCGTTCAGCTCCATATTGCGATGCGCCCACGACAAATAGGTCTGGGACAAGTCGACCGTAAGCGTCGACTTCGCGCCGCCCACTGCCGCGTGCACCGTACAGGTGCCCGTGTACGAGAACAGATTCAAAAACGACTTGCCCTCGGCCATACTTCCGACCATTTCGCGCGTCACGCGATGATCGAGGAAAATGCCCGTATCCAAGTACGAGCCCAAATCGCATTCGAACACATTGCCCGATTCCTGCGTATAGAGCACATGCCCTTCTTTTTGCTGGTCGATGTATTGACCGCCGCCCTTCTCGCGACGGCGCGTCTTCAAGAACACGCGCTCACGAGGAATGTCCAACGTGGCCGATGCGATTTCCACGGCATCGTCCAAACGGGCAGCAGCTTTGGCTGCATCGATTGATTTTGGCGCCTGATACTCAGCTATGACCAGGCAACTCTCGCCTTCGCTCTTCCATACGCCATCGTAGCGATCGATAGCCACAGCGAAATCGGGCAAGTCGGCATCGTAAACGCGATAGCACGAGATATCGTTGTCGCGCGCCCACTTGCGGCGGTCCTTCGCCACCTTGCGAAGACGCGCCGCGAACTGGTCGGCGCCTTTATCGCGACACAGCACCTCGACTTTGCGTCCGCCGTCGATGCTGCCCACCATAAGGGGAAATTGCGCAGGCAGCGGCTCGAACGCAGGCTGCGCGGCGGCCACCTCTACGTCGCCGCGAGCGCCCGCGCCGTGAAGTTCACGATTGCCACGAGGGACGCCGCCGCCACGCGAAACGCCGCGATTGCTGCGAGGTCCACCATTCGCACGAGGCCCTCGATAGCTGCGAGGTCCGCCTACGCCGCGAGAAGCATCGCGACCGCTCGAGCGGCCGTTGCGCGAATCGCATCCTCTGAAATCAGCGAGCTCGCTCGAACGACGCTCCCCTTGGTCGCCACGGTTGTCTCGCGGCGAATTTCGAAATTGCCTGTCTTGAACCACTTACACACCCGCCTTCACACCGAACTCGAATGGCGGCTCGGCCACCATTTCGAGCACCAGCTGACAACGAATGGAAAGCGGGTCGCGGTTCTCGCGGAGGAATGCGGGCACCTCGGCGCGCGGAAGAAGGAACGACTCGATGAACTCCGTCGACTCGCTGCGCGGCTCAGCCACGCGCTCCACCTCGGCAAATACCATGGCAATGCTCTCGTCGCCCATGCCGAGCGACGAAAAACCAGGCTGCACGCATGCACGCGCGCTCACCGGCTGACCGCCCTCATCGCGCACCAGATCGAAGCCGGTTTCCTCGAGCAGCTCGCGGGCCGCGCATTCCACGATGTCTTCGCCAGCCTCGCGCAAGCCAGCGGGAAACGCCACGCACATACGATTCATGGGGAAACGGAATTCGCGAATGAGCAGGAATTCATCATTCGCAGTATGGCCCACAATACACACCGCATCAACCTGGGGCGCAACGGTTCCCAACGTCTCGATTTCGCTGCGATACTCCTCGAGGCCCTTGCGTGAAACCACGTCGTATTTCAGCTCGCGCCCATTCGGCAAACGATACGTCAAAATATATTTCTTGATCCAGCCGTCGCTTACCTGCTCGATATCGAGCAATTCAGGCAATCCGGCCGCCTCATCGAAGCTTGCCGTGCACACGTCTTCTTCCATAATCGCTCCTTCGAATGGCACTTGGTCGGCAGCGTTTGCTGCGGCGTTTTTAGCCTGCACCATTGTATAGCGACGACGCGCGCAAAACAGAAGAAGACGCCCGTCAGCTCAGATCCACCAATTCCTGGCGCACACGCTGCGCGCGCTGGCGCCCGCCGACGCTCGGGCCGCACAGGGTATCAAATTCATAGGCGAGCAAACGAAGCGCCGCACAGCACACAGCGAGCGTTACCACAAGCGCCACAAGCAAAATCGCGAGTTCCATGACAAACCCCTTTCCGCGCACCTAAGAAAAATCCCACAGCTCATCCGCGGCAAAGGGTTCACAACTCTTTCCGCGCGCTCAAAAACCCCGCACCACTCGTCTGCGACAAGGAGTTCATGACCCCCTGCGCAAGCGCGGGAAAAGCCCAATTCGTTGAAATCATCATGCCGCACGAACGTAAAAACGAGGCAAAACGCAGGTCAAAAGTGAGATTTCAAACCCTCGAATCGCATAGGTAATCGTGAAGATGCTGCCAAAGTGCCGTGGACGTTTTTTCACATTTCCGAGCACGACGCTACGCGGGTGTACGATGGCGACCCCTTTTCCCAAAGACATGGAGATGACCCATTTATGCGAGAACGCATCAAATTCCACAGCAAACGGCTCACGCTTTTCTTCATTCAGCTAGCCTTCCTTGCTGGCGTTTGCTATATCGGCGAGGCGGTTTCGGCTCATTTGCCCGTCGAGGTTCCCGCAAACATTTGCAGCATGGGCATTTTGCTCTCGCTGCTCATTTCGGGCATGATTGACGAAAGCAAAATCGAACTCGTATCGAGCTTCCTGCTGAAATACATGCCCGTATTCTTCATTCCCGCAGGCGTCACGATTCTAAGGTGCCTCCCCATGATCGGCGACCGCATCGGATGGTTCGCGCTCGTATGCATCATCACCACCGTGCTCGTGTTCCTTTCCACGGCGCTCACGGTCATTCTTGTTGGGCGCTTGCAGAAATACATTGCGGGCAAACGTGCCGGCGAAGACGTGCATCTGTCCGGCGTGTTCACAACCGAAGGAGAATAGCCATGGATATCGCAAGCATTCTTGAAGCGGGCGGAAGCCTGGCGCTGAGCATTGGCGTGTTCGCGTTCGCCGTATGGCTTAACCGCAAAACGAATTCGCCGCTTCTCAACCCGCTGCTCGTCACCGTGGCCATCATCATGATCTGCCTTACCGTGTTCAACATCCCGCTCGAGTCGTACGAAAAGGGCGCCACGCTTATTTCGTCCATGCTCGGCCCCGCCACTGCCGTGTTGGCGTTCTCCATTTACCAGCAACGCAAAATTCTGCAGAGCAATTTCTTGCCGATTTTCGTAGGATGCTTGGTGGGATCGATCGTTTCCATGGTGAGCGCGTACGGGCTGTGCGAGCTGTTCGGCCTGGGCGACCAAGTGGCGCTTTCCACGCTTCCGAAATCGACCACCGCCCCCATTGCGCTTGCCGTTACCGGCGAGCTGGGCGGAACGGCATCAATCACCATGGCCGCCGTTATGACCACGGGCGTTATGGGCGCGATTTTCTCGCCCATGCTGGCCAATTTGTTCCACATCAAGAACAAGGTGGCACAAGGCGTAGCCATTGGCACATGCAGCCACGCGGTGGGCACGGCGAAAGCCCTGGAAATGGGCAAACTCGAAGGCGCCATGAGCGGCGTTGCCATTGCGGTATCGGGCCTGCTCACCTGCTTTATTGTTATTGCGGCAACAGCCATTATGTAAGGAGCGAACGTGGGCAGCATTCCTACCCTCGACTTCATCGGAGCGAACACGCAGGCGGCGACGAGCCGGCTTGCGGAAGAAACCGCCATCGAAACGGCGCACGGCATTGTGTGGCCAAGCGCGCCGCAGCGCGTTCATGGCGCGATTTTCGATTTGGACGGAACCTTGCTCGACTCTATGCCTTGGTGGGACGACCTGGGCGAGCGCTACCTTCGCTCGCTCGGCAAAACACCCGAGCCCGACATTCGCTACCACTTCAAGCGCCTGACCATGGAAGGTTCGGCGCGCTATATGAAGGAAACCTACGACCTCGAACAGTCGATTGAGGAAATTTGCGCGGGCGTGATGAGCGGAATTGAATTCGCCTACCGCGATTGCATCCAGTGCAAACCAGGCGTCGTCGACATGCTTGAGGCAATGCGCGCAGCGGGCGTCGCCATGTGCGTCGCAACCGCCACGCGCCGCGACTGCGCGCTTGCAGCCCTCGAAAGGCTTGACATTCTGAAGTATTTCTCGGCACTGTTCACCTGCACCGAGGTGGGCGCGAGCAAAACCGAGCCCGACATTTTCGAGCTGGCGCTTTCGCACCTCGGCACCCCGCGCGAGACCACGTTCGTGTTCGAAGATTCGCTGCATGCTATCGAAACCGCGCATGCGGCCGCTTTCCCCGTGGTGCTCATCGATGAGCCAGCCAACATCGGCGACGCCGCGGCGTGCCAGGCCCTCGCCGACATGCGCCTGAAAAACTTCACGGCATTCTCGACGCTCTAAGAATAAGGGGCGCTTCGTACGCCATCCCGCCCACACAAGCAATTGAACCTACTAAATGCCCGCAGCGTTTAGCGGGTTCGAGGGCGACGGCCAAAGACTCACAAAATGCTGCAATGCACCATGCCGTAGCACCTTGCAGAAGCGCTGAGCGCCACCCCGCTAAACGCCGCGAGCATTTAAGCAGACGCAACAAAAAAGAAGGGGGAGCGAACCGGCGGCCCACTCCCCCTTCCTGTCAAACAATGGATGCGCTTCGATTAAATCTCGCCCGCTTCGGCGGCCTTCAGGGCCTGAGTCAGCTGATCGGCGCAGCTCGTAGTGCGGCGACCGCAGGTGTTGCCCTCAAGAACAGAAACAACCCAGTCGACAGGTTTGCCCTCGATAAGCTTCGAGATGGCCTTCAAGTTGCCGTCGCAGCCGCCAACGAAGCTCACGTTGTGCACATTGCCGTCGACGATGTCGAAATTGATTTGGCGCGAGCACGTGCCGCGCGTATTGAACGTATGCATGCCATTCCCCCTTGGAACTTCTCGTGATACCCGCACAGCTTACCATGATGAACCCGTATGGGCAGGCTATAATCAATCGCACTGAATACCTGCAGAATTCCTAAGGAGGTGACCATGCCACAACACGCTCGCGCCCTTGCTGGCGCCGCATGCGCGCTCGCGCTGAGCGCCGTTGTGCTCACCCCCGCAGCCTTCGCCGATGAAGCCGAGGGCGACAGCGCCACAACCTCCCGCAACGCCATTTCCGCCGCCGCCGATTCCGTGCGCGGCGAACTTGCTCCTGCCCTTTCAACCTACGACCAGGCAAAAAAGACCCTCCAGGCACTTGAGGTGACCAATATCACCGCAGCGCGCGTCCAGGGCCTGCAAGACGTGATGTACGACGGCACCGAAAAGCGCCCCACGGTCACCCTGCGCATCGATTCGGTCAAGGACGGCAAGAAAACCGAGTCGTCACTTCGCGAAGGCGTCGATTTCACCGTGGAATTCGATGGCGATCTGGTCAACCCCGGCACCGTGCACGTAACCATCACTGGCGCAGGCGACTACACGGGCACCGTGGAAACAAGCTTCGTGATTCTGCCCGCCGATTTGGCCAATGCGACGATTGACATGATTCCCGACCATGTTCGCACGGGATACCCCATTGAGCCCGACCCCGTCGTAAAGCTCGATGGTCGCACTCTTGCGAAAGGCGTTGACTATGAAGTGTCGTATTCCGAAAACATGAACGAAGGCACCGCGACGCTCATGGTGAAGGGCATTGGCAATTGCGCCGGCGACACGCACGCGACGTTCCAAATTACCGCGAATCCCAAAGAGGGCAAAATCGGCTATCGCGCCGTATTTCCTTACGTAGCCGCAGCCGCGCTTGCATGCATGGCCGCAGCATTAGTGCTGGCAGGCGCGCTTCTTCACAAGCGCCGCAAAGCGAAGCGAATGAAAAACGAATAGCCGCACGAAATCGCACGCCCACGCAAAAACGCGTCTCACACGTAAAAGGCCCGGAATGATTCCTCATTCCGGGCCTTCTTTGATCCACCGCTCAGCGAGCAAGCCTCGTTACTCGAACAAAACCTGATCGTCTTCGTCGTCTTCCACCGCAAAGGCGTTCCATGCCCCCGAATCGGCGAAAGCGAGGAAATCGTCCGTAGGAATGTCCATGCGCAGACCCTCTTCGTCGAACGTGCCATTGAATCGCTCTTCGAACTTGGCCTTCACGGGACCATTCACGGGGCGCGAGAACCACACCCACGATGCCACCGGACCGCCCGCGTCATTGAAGTCGGCGCCGAAGCCAGCATCGACCGGCGTGCCGTCTTTGCGCTGAATCATATACTCGTCAATCGCGAAGCAGCCATCGAACTGCATGCGCGAAGCAATGCCCTCGATAGAGCTGTCGACCGTGTTGCCTTTCTCGAAAAACGTAATTTTCACCGTGCCATCCGCAGGTTCGGCAGCAGCGGCGTCGCCCTTGTCCATGAATTGCGCGGCCATCATTTCGGCGAGGGCTTTTTCGGAATCGCTCAGCATGCTTCCTCCATTCCAAAACGCCGCCCCATCAGCGGCGCATAACGACATGCCCTTAATATAGTCGAAGGGCGCAGCGCGTGCACCAAACACGCCGTCTCATTCGAAAAGCAGGGCGAATCCGCCCGCATCTATAGGCTCGCCCTATCTATCGCCCGCCGAACACACCCGTACCATCACCGCACCATGAAGATGCCCGTCGCCCATACCTCACGCATTTGAGTCAATGCACATCGCACGTTAATGCAATGTCGTCCATCGCAAATGCAGGTTCCGTCACGAGCGCAAGCACAAGCCCAGATCGGAGTCCGAGTCTGGGCTTAGTCCAGATCCAAAGAAAAATTTACCCGTTTACAACCGCTTTTTCGTGATACGGAAACGACGTAGCGTGTAGGGCGCATTAGGAATACCGAAAGCAAAGGAGTTCTCCATGAAGGCCCACACGATTCAGACAGCGCCTCGCCCAGAAAAACGAATGCCAGCAGCAAAGCCCATTTCCATCGCAATGAACACCACTCTCGTCGCGAGCTTAGTGTTCTTTTGCGCCTCGCCTCAGCAAGCGCTCGCGCAGAACGAATCGAATAGCAGCAGCGACAACCCGTCCGCGAAGACGCCCGACCTATCTCAAATAGCGTCAGCCACGCGAAGCGGCACGGCGATCATCAAAGCCCAGCTTGAGCGCGCGACAAGCGTCGACGATCTGAAGAAAGTCGCAGCCAACGCCCAGCAAAACGCCGATTCCGCCAAGGAGGAACTCAATAAAGACGGCGCGCCCTACACGCAAGCGAAAGCCGACCAGGACGCAGCTCAAGTCGCATACGATTCCGCGAAAACAAGCGCCGACGAAGCACGGCAAGCCGCGCTCGACGAGCTTTCTGCCCAAACAAACGCCGCCATGAAAAAGGCCGACGAAGCGCAAGCGGCACTCAATGCCGCAAACGATGCGCTTCAAGCAGCCCAAAGCAACGCCGCCACAAAAGCCGATTCCTACGACGCCGCCAAACAGGCGGCCGCCGAGGCCCAAGCGGCGCTCGAGGCAGCGAAACAGGCTGCAAGCGATGCGACCCCTGAAGCGCTGGCGGCCGCAAAAACGGCACTCGTCCAGGCAAACGACGCGTTAAGCAACGCTCAGGCCGATGCCGCGCACGCACAAACGGCGCTCAACGAGGCGCAAAAACACGCCGACGAAGCCACCGCCGTCAATACGGCCGCGCAATCGGCGCTCGCGGCAGCACAAAAGGCAAAGCAAGCGGCCGACGAGCAAGCAGCTTCAGCCCAGCAGGCATACGACGCCGCCAAAAAAGCGCTCGATCAGGCAAAGAAGGGCGAGGCAGGTTACGACGAAGCCCAAGCAAATGTCGAACAAGCTAAAGCCGCGCTTGACTCCGCCTCAGCCGCCGCGCAAACGGCAGCAGCCGAACTTGACGCCGCAAAAACAGCTTCGAACAGCGCCAACGACGACCTTTCCAGGGCCGCAAACGAGCTCTCCCAGAAGGAAAGCGACAACACGACCGCCCAGCAGGCTCTCAGCAACGCCAGCGAAGTGGCAGAGGCGGCGCAAGCCGAGCTCGAGAAAACGCAGGCCGCGTATTCCGACGCCGAAGCGAAACAGCAAAAGGCCCAACAAGCACTCGAAGAAGCCCAAGCCGCAAAAGACGCCGCCGACGAGGCTCTTTCCGCCGCCCAGCAGGCAAAGGCCGATGCCGATGCCTCAGTTGCTGCAGCGCAAAAAGCCTACGACGATGCCAAAAAAGCAGCCGACGAGGGCATTACCGAAGCCGACTTGAAAGGCACCGAGTTCATCGACTGGATGGTTGGCGTCGAAGGCTGGACCCAACGCCAAATCGACAACCTCGGCATGGGCTACTGCGACGCAAACGATCCAAAAGACGCCTTCTCTATGGCGAACGTCCGGGCTGCAGTGCAACAGATGCGCATCGTAAACAAATGGCGTGCCGATCGCGGACTCGATGAGCTGCTCGTCTCTTATCAAAAGGCAGGCGTCATCGCGATGCTCAATGCCGACTATTCCGATGCGAAACTCACGCATTCCCCGAACTGGAAATATTGCAGCGGCGAAAACGCCGCATGGAACTTCGGCGTTGACGCCGACTTCGTGGGGCAATGGGCAAGCGAAAAGGCCGACTTCGACAACGTGTGCAAAGAGCTCGGCTACGAACAGCAAAGCGAGGCAACCGCCTTCCAGTTCTACCTTGACCACAAAAGCGAAATAGACAAGCAGGCTGACAAGCGCGTCATAGGCCACTACATCAATCTCTGCACCACGAGCAGCAATGCCATGGGCTTCGGCGTATGCGCAAGGGGAACGCACAACGGTTGGACGACCGCCGTGCTCGACCTGGACTCGATCGATACCACACACGTCGCACCAGGAGCGCTTACCGTCGATTGGTACGAGGCGAAGATCAACGAGTTCGTCGAAGAAAAAACCTCAGCATCCGCGGCTGCCGTCGCCGCGGCAAAGCAGCGTCTCGACGAGGCGCAAACTGCTCAATCGCATGCCGAGAACAACGCCCAAGCAAAGCAGGCGGAAGTCACACGCGCCCAGGAAAACGCCGCCTCCGCCCAAGATGCCCTTAATCGGGCAAACGACGCGCTCAAGAGCATCGACGTGACTGGCAAGCAACAAGCGGCCGACAGCGCGAACGCCGCGCTTGATGCGGCGAAGTCGCAAGCCCAAGCCACCGAGCAGGCAAAAGCCAAAGCCGCCGAAGCAAAGGCCCAGGCTCAACAGAAAGCCGACGACGCTGCCGCGACGCTGCAAGCGAAACAGCGCGCAAGCGAACAGGCCGCTCACAATGCCGATTCGGCACAGAAGGCATACGATGCGGCCGTGCAAACGAGGGACAACGTATTCGCTGGCGTAAGCGCCGCGCAAAAAGCCCTCGATGCGGCTCAATCGAACCAGGCAGCAGCAGCCGCAGCGCAAGCCGAAGCCGAAACGGCCCTGAAGGACGCAACCACCCAGGCGTACGACGCGCAAGCCGCACAGGCCGATGCGGAATCGGCGCTTAACGCCGCCAAGGTCGCCGCAGCCCAAGCAAACGAGACAGAGGAGAACGCTGCGAAGGCCGCTGAAAAGGCCGAAACCGCATACGACGCGCTCGCCACTCGCGCGAACGACCTTGCCGCGGCGCAAGCAGCCGCAGACAAGGCTTCCGAAAAAGAGGAAGCCGCCAAGGCCGAAGCCGACTCGTCCAACGCCGCCGTTTCCGACGCCGAGGCAGAGGTCGTCGCCGCCAGCCACGCCAAAACCGAAGCCGGCGATTCTCTCGCAACGCTTCGAGGCATTGATGCAGACGCGTCGATTGAGGCAGGAAGCAATGCCAGCGCTAACGACGCTTTAAACGCCCTGTTCGCCGCCGCGAAACAAGCCGCCGGCAATGCCGCCGATGCCAAAGCCGCCCTCGATGCCGCCAAAGAAGAGATCGGAAAGCATACGCCCGCCTATATCGAAGCGCTCGCCAACTACAACGAAGCCTTGAGCGTGCTCGATGAAGCGAACGCTAAGCTTGCGCAAACCCAGGCCGCCGCCCAGAAAGAGAAGGAAACCACAACGCAGCAGGTCAATGTCGCGACATCGCAGCAGGCAACCTCGGCCAAGACCGAAAAAGTCGACAAGCTCGCCTTGCCCGCCACGAGCGACGCCGCTCCCCTTGGCGCCGCAGCCGCCATCGCCGGTGCCGCAGCCGCGATCGGAGCGTTCGCTCGTCGCAAAATCGCGCGTAAATAAGCCCCGCAACGCCAGCAGCGATGAAACGGCACCAACCCGCTTCATCGCTGCACTTTTCGCGCCCTTTCGCCACATGAAATCCGAGCGCATTACAATGGGCCCGTTCACAAAAGAGCCCGCGGGCCCACGAAATTCGCTGCGAAGGAGCCATGCAATGTTTTGCGTTTATTGCGGCACAAAACTCCCCGATGAAGCCCGATTCTGTTTCATGTGCGGAAAGAAAGTCGAACCCGCTCGCAATGCAGAAAACGGCGCAACAGCCAACAGCGGAAACAGCGACGAAGAAGAGCTCAGCACCGAAATTCAAGAGGCCCCCGCAACCACTTCCAGCGAGAAAAGCTCCGTCGCGCCAGAGCGCACCATCAAGGACGACCTCATCGAAAATACCTGTGACGCCGTCGCAGCTACCAACGAAAGCGACTCAAACGAGGCGTCCGCGGAAGAACAATCCAGCGAGCAAGCCCACGGCACATCGGAATCTGCCGACGAAAACGACCGCGACGGAGCCGAAGAAGGTCGAGTCTCAAGCCCAGCCGAGCCGGATACCCCGAACAGCTCGGCCAGCGAAACAACCGTAATCCTCCTTGCCACATCGTCCAGCAAGACAACCGTGATTCCCCTTGCCGCGCCGTCGGACAAAACGACGATACTCCCAGGATTCGGAGCCGAAAAAGCCGCGCTCGAGCAGGAAAAATCCGACGAAATCGCCGCGCTTTCAACCCTCTATCCCGATGCCAACCCCGCCCAATTCTGCGACCCCACGCCTTTCGAAGCGAAAAGCCCCGATATCACCGAATTCATCGCCCCTGCGCCCATAAATGGCGCGAAGCCAGCCTCGGCAGAAGCGGTCCATTATGCCGAAAACTCAAAAAAGAAGGGCGCTGGTAAACGCGCCCTTGTCATTACGCTCATTGTGATTATCGCCGCGCTTGCAGCGATAGCCGCATTCGGCACATCCCTCGACGTTTTCCCGAACTAGCCCTCAGGTCTACGGTTGCCAGAACCACGAATGGGCCCCTAAACAACGAGTCTTTGCACTTCATCCTTAGAGTGAACGCCAAGCTTCGCATACAAATGACGAGCGTGCGTTTTCACCGTATTCTGCGACAAGAACAGCTCACGCTCAATTTCGGCGCGCGTCTTGCCTTGGGCGATAAGCGCAAGAAGCTCAGTCTCTCGCTCGGTAAGGCCGAATTGCTCGCGCAGCACCGAGCAGCGCGCAAGCAGCCGTTCACGTTGTCCAACGGCGCGCTGGCCGCTTTCCAAATCTATGCCCGCAGCGCCCCAATCGGCGTTCACCGATTCCTCGCTGCGCCAAATCAGCACGCTCACGCCAACGAGCAAAAGGCCCACGCCCGCCACAACCAACAACGTGCACGCATCGGATGCCACGCCAAGCACGCGCAGTCCATCACGAACAAGAACGCCCGCTAAAATAGCCCCTTCGCTGCTTGCGCGCGCGATGGCGAACATGCGCAAACTGGGAATCTCGAAACGAAATGCCACGTTCGCGAGCATCGCAAGCGCGAACGCGGTAAACCACACGTACGCGAATTTCGTAAGAAACGAAACAACCGCCCCAAGCCCCGCAAATGCAAGCGGGATAAAGACGTATGCCGCAATTACCGCAACCAGGCACACCTGCGCCAGCTTGCGCAAGTCGAATGATTTTTCTCCATGGAACGCGGCATACATAAGCGCGCCGCCCGCCACGGCCGTCGCCCAAATGCGATGAATCGCGCTCATACCCTCGCCTATACTCGCGAAAAGGCCCGAAATGCCCGACGCAAACCCCGCAAGCGCCATAATGCCCACAATTTTCCAGGGAATATGAAACTCCACAGCGACGCGGGGCACGGGTCGCTCGGGAGCAACGATGCGAAAACTGACCCATGCGCACGCGAGCGACAACGCCGGCAAAAGCGCGGTGGCCGCAACTGAGTAATCATGGGTCATGGTAGAAATCAGGCAATACGTAGCCCATGCGGCGACGCATGAACCGCCGCCATACACCACCATCTGCATGGTGCCGAGCTGGCAATAAATTTCCGCCCACAGGCAAAACAAATAGGCACCGCCGAGCGCCGAAGCTATGCCCGCGACGAAAACGAGAGTCGCATTCGCACCGCCCGGCACAAGCACATAACCGAGCACCGCCGTGAGCACGGCCGTCGCAGCAACGAGCACGTTACCCATCACGCGCCGCGAGCTCAACGGTCCCAAGCGCGAAGCGAGCAGCGCCATAATCGCAAACATGCCAATATCGCCTACGCGCATACCCATAGACGCCACGCTTCGCAACACGGCAGACTCACCGCAAAAAATAGACGGAATATGAATGCAGCACAGCCATGCCACAAAAAGGCCCATTCCAAGCAGGCGCAGGGGATGAAGCGCGGCCGATACGGCGGAATCGTCCGACGCATCGACATCGACGGAATCAAACTCGCCAAGCGCTTGCGCGCCCTGCGCGTTTCCCGCCGAGCGCGCGGCACGCGACATCGTTTGGTTTTTCGACATGGTCCCTCCCAAAAAGCCGCTCAACTGCACGGCACCCACTTCACACGGCATTATACCCAAAGCGAATTGTTTCTTTCATATATGTATTCTTCCAGGTCACTAAAGGGGTGATGGGGGGTGAACATGAATTCACCCCCTTGCGCGGACGCTTCACCCGCGACAGAGCACGGCGGTGGCGCAATGATGAAACCACCGAAGGCGGGGCCAAACGCACCACGCTCAAATGGCCCAGGCGAAAGGGTCGCCTCGAGTTCAGGAGAACAAGCGCCTTATACCATTGAGGAGGGAACAATGAACGCTAAAGGAATGAGCCGCCGAAACTTCTTGACGTTGGGTTCGCTGGCCGCCGTGGCTGGGGGTGCCGCCCTTGCAGGCTGCGCTCCCACGAAGTCGGAGGGCAAGGCATCAAAAGACGACGCCAAAGCAGCCGAGAT
The DNA here is from genome assembly GCA_934661005.1 of uncultured Slackia sp. Taxonomy (GTDB): domain Bacteria; phylum Actinomycetota; class Coriobacteriia; order Coriobacteriales; family Eggerthellaceae; genus Slackia. Next base: position 11,529 of record CAKUIK010000016.1, on the reverse strand, counting down.
CAAAACCGCCGACGAGACCATGGAATGCGACATCGCCATCGTTGGTGCGGGCGGCGCCGGCATGTGGGCAGCCGTCGAGGCGTGCCGCGCTGGCAAAAAAGCCATCGTAATCGAGAAGGGCCAAGACGTCGGTGTTTCCAATGGCTCGATGGCGGGCGGCCCGTTCATGGTAGGCTCGAAGCTCCAGCAGGAAGCCGGCATCGACTTCGGCATTGAAGAGGCCTTCTGCCACATTATGGAATACGCCCACTGGGCAACCAACGGCGGCGCCATTAAAAAGGCAGTCGAACTTTCTGGTTCCACTGTCGACCAGTTCACCGACGATTTCGGTGTTCCTACCGGTCTTCGTCCCGATAACTACGGCGCCGGCCACAAGTCGGTTCGCTGCAACTTCCAGGCCGATCCGAAAGATTCCAAAACCCAGCAGAAGGGTGTGAACCGCATGGGGCCGTTGCAGCAATGGTGCGAGGCCAACGGTGCCCAGTTCGTGTTCAGCACCACAGGCAAAACGCTGCTCATGGAGGAAGGCACCTGCGTCGGCGTGCAATGCGAACAGGACAAGAAGGTCATCGACGTGAAGGCACCGGCCGTCATCGTGTGCACTGGCGGTTTTCTTGGCAACGACGAAATGATGCAGAAGCAGTTCGGCACGCACGTGAACCCCTTGGGCAACGTGCTGTCCGTCGGCGAAGGCATCGACATGGTTACCGCCGCAGGTGGCCAGCTGTCCACTCAGTGGGGCATTGCTGGCAACGAATTCTCGGGCTCCAACCAAAACGCCGACGGCGTGTGGGGCAAAAACAACGCCGCCTTCTCTATCGGCATTTACGGCACCATGCTGGTGAACAACCAGGGCCGCCGCTTCGCCAACGAAGGCCGCTTCGCCGATTTGCCGCTCGCGCTCGGCGGCGCAATCTCGCTGATCGGGGGCCAATATTACGCCATTGTCGACCAAGCTTACGTTGACGGCCTGAACGCAGGAACCGACGCGTGGACTCTGTGCGGCTCCGATGCGGAAAACTGGCGCACCGGCTCTATGACCCTGAAGGGCAAGAGCCTCGAAAAGGTTCAGGAAAACATCGACGCCGCCGTATCGGCGGGCTGGGCGTTTAAGGCGAACAGCATTGAGGAGCTTGCCAGCGCGATCGACGCGCCCGAACTCGTCGAAACCGTGGGCGAGTACAACGACTACTGCGCCGACGGCAAAGACGAGCAGTTCTACAAGCCCGCATGCTTCCTGCAACCCATTGCCACCGCGCCGTTCTATGCCCTTCAGTACGAGCCCAGCGCTTGGGTAACCATCGGCGGCATTCGCACGAACGACCGCATGCAGGCCATCGACAACAAGGGCAAGGCCATCAAGGGCCTCTACGTTGCCGGCGCCGACAACGGCACCCTGATGAGCGCGCCTTATTGCGACTACGAGGGCTTCTCCCTCATGTGCGCTTACAACGGCGGCCGCATGGCAGGCATGTACGCTTCCGAGGATATCGACGCCTAAGCCAGCTTTACTCGCGACTGCAACCCCGAACGCATGCGCCCGAGCGCGCGCACCCCTCCATACCGCCCCTCCCAAAAAAGCAGGACGACCCAGCGGCCGTCCTGCTTTTTCTTTTGAGTATGGAAAGCTAACACGCTTCTAGAAACACGCTTCTAGAACATCTCGCGCTTATTGAATACGTACAGCTGCTCGAATTCCGATTGGTTCTTCGTAAGGTAAATAATGCCTTCGATAACGCCGATGAGCCACACTACGCCCGCCGCAATGCCAATCGTGAGCAGGCTGCCCAAGATGGTAACGCCCAGCATGATAAAGCCCGTGGTGTGGTAGCCCAGATAGAACTTGTGCACGCCGAATACGCCCAGGAAAATCGCAAGCAAACCCGCCGCGACATGGTCTTTCGTGCGCACGAGCGGCTGCTGGTACGGAACCTGATAGGCGCCCTGGCCTGGCGCGTAATAACCGTTGTTCTGCGAATAATACGCCGCCTGGCCCGGTTGTTGCGCATAAGGCTGCTGCGCCGCATACGAAGGCTGCGCGTAAGGCTGCTGCGGTTGGCCGGCAGCCTGCTGGGGCTGTCCAACGGGCTGCTGGGGCGCCGCGCCCTGCTGACCATAGGGAACGCCATTGAAAATCGGAGGCGCCGGCTTAGGAGGCTGCGACGTAGGCATGAAATCGGCGACGGCCGCCGCAACATAAGCGGGATCAACCGGCTTGCCATCGTCGTCGACGACCTTTTCAATCGACGGCGTATTCGGGAAAGCCCCCGGCGTCGTGGAGGCCTGGGCAGAAGCGGCCTCAAACGACGAAGCTTGAGCAGGCTCAGCGGGAGCAGGCACGGGCTCAACCGCAGGGGCGTCGCAGGCGGCATCCGCATCGGCAGCAATTTCCGCTACAGGCGATTCGTCACCAGAAGGCTTGACGACAAACGCACCATCGGCAGGCGACCCCTTCCCCGAAGGCTCATCGGCGATCGCCTCGGCAGCAATCTCTGCCGCAGATTCGCTCTCGTTCGAACCTTCCTCGGCAGCGGCTTCTTCTTCGGCAGCGCCCTCGCTCGCCGCGGCGTTTTCGTCCGCGACGCCCTGCGTCTTAACGCCCGACTCGGCGCCATCGACCGACGCCGCCGAGTCGACGAGAGTTTCCTCGCCAGACGCAACGACGCCCGTTGCCGCAGAAAGCTCCTCGAGCCGCTTCTGCATTTCTTCAATTTGACGCTTAAGCGCGCCGATTTCGGCAGCCTGCGTAGCCGCTGAATTCTTCGCCTCGTCAGCCATGGGCCCTCTCCTTTTTCGAAACGGCGAATCGCGCCACTCGCGATGCCCGATGTATGTACTGGAGTCATACTATAACGAAAAAAGGCGGCAGCCCTAAGCCGCCGCCCACCTGTTAAACGAGCGTTATGTTGTCGTAAGTTGCGCCCAGCGCGGAAGCGGTGCCGCCCCTATTTCTCGGGAACCTTCGTCATAAGAACGAAGCCGACGATGAACAGCACGGCAATGCTGAGCACGCCGATAGAAGAATTGCCCGTGAGCTGGGTAAACACGCTTACGAGCAGCGTGCCGAGCACCGTTGCGTACTTGCCGAAAATATCGAAGAAGCCGTAGTACTCGTTGGCGTGCTCCTTCGGAATGAGCTTGCCGAACTCGCTGCGCGAAAGCGCCTGAATGCCGCCCTGGAACAGGCCCACGCACACCGCGAGCACCCAAAATTCAGCGGCGGAACGCAGGAAGAACGCGGCGAACAGCGTGATGCAGAAGTACGCGAAAATCGCGATGAGTAGCATGCGCTTCGTGCCGAACTTGCCCGCCAGACGGCCATACGCAATAGCCGAGGGGAATGCCACGAACTGCGTAACCAAAAGCGCGAGCACGAGCTGCGTGGAGCCGATGCCCAAATCGGTACCATAGCTCGTAGACATGGTGATGATGGTATGCACGCCATCGATGTAGAAGAAGAACGCGAGCATGAACATGAACACGCGCTTGTCGGCGAAAATGCGCTTCGCCGTGGCCCACAAGCCCACGAGGGTATCGCGGAAGAGGTGCTCCGTGCGCTCCTTGTAGTGCGTTTGGTGCACATTCTTCAGCACGGGCACGCTGAATGCAACCCACCACACGGCGGTAATCACGAACGAAATGCGAATGGCATCGAGCTGGCCCAGGCCGAAGTTCTCGCCAAACAGCACAAGCACGAGACAAATGATGAATGGCACGCACGAACCGATGTAGCCCCATGCGTAGCCCTGCGAAGAGACCTCGTCGTAGCGCTCCTCGGAATCGGTCGCGTCGATGAGGAACGCGTCGTAGAACACGAGCGACGCGTTGAGCATGATGGTCGCCACCACATACATCACCAAGAACACCATGGCGTCGCCGGGAATGCCCAGGCACGCCAGCAATACGGCGCCCGTTCCGATGGTGCCCGCGAGCAGGCGCTTCTTGTTGCCTTTCAAGTCGGCGATGCTGCCCAAAAACGGCATGAGCAAAGCGAGCAGAAGCGACGCTACCGTGGTTGCGTAGCCCCAGGCCACCACGACAGAGCTGCCGGGTGCGGCGATTGCCGAGAAGTAAATGGGGATGAGGGTCGACGCCAGCAGCACGAATGCCGAGTTGCCGACATCGTAGACAATCCAGCTTTTCTCGCGCTTCGTCAATTTCATTGCGGACATGCGTGCTTCCTTTTTTCGTGGGAGGGACGCCCAAAATAACAACTTGCGTAAAGTTCTGGGCGCAGCGGAAAAAACGCTCGAACGATTGTATATCATGGGGCCTACACTGGGGTGCGCGCTTTGGCGGCTTAACGTCAATTCGCCGTAAAACGACCCCGCGCCACACTTCCGAAAGGGAGGCATCATGCCTGCGATTCTTACCCACGATTTCTTCGGCCGAGATGTGTATGCCGCGCATTCGCACGTCATTGGCAAGTCGATCGACGAGAAAGATGCGTTTTTGTTGGGCAACCAAGGCCCCGACCCGCTGTTCTATCTCGTTCTTTCGCCAAGCATGAAGGAATTCTTCGGCCTGGGAAGCGTCATGCACCACGACACGCCCAGCAAGCTCATCGCCGCGCTGAAAGAAAGCCTGCAGGTGCTCGAAGAAGATGAGCTGCCCGTCGGCCGCGCGTATGCCCTGGGCTTTCTGTGCCACTATTCGCTCGACCGCGCCATGCATCCGCTCGTCTATTGCCAGCAATACGCCATTTGCGACGCGGGCGTCGACGGGCTTGACCGCAGCCAAGAAAGCGAAGTCCATGCCGAAATCGAGCGCGAATACGACGAAATGGTGCTGTTCAGCAAAGTAGGTCGTACCATTCGCTCGTACCGCCCCTTTGAGGAAACGCTTCACGCAAGCGAGCGCACCTTGCAAACCATTGGGAAAATGTATGCCTTCATGGCGATGAAGGCATACCGCGCATTCCCGCCCGTCGACCTGTTCGTTTCCGCCGTGCACGATTTCCGCCGCGCGCAGCGACTGTTCTATTCCCCGAACGGCACCATGCAAAGTGCGCTCAATACCGTCGAAACGCGCATTCTGAACAGGCAATTCTCGTTCTATAAATCGATGTCGCATCGCGACAACGCCACACGCGTGAGCGATTTCGACAACCGCATGCGCCACGCATGGGAAAACCCTTACACCCACGAAACGAGCACGCAGAGCTTCTGGGATATTTTCGACGGCACGAAAGCCACAGCGTTCGACGCGATTGGGGCGTTCGACGCGCAAGATTTCGACGAGGCCGCGGCGCGAAAGCTCACGAGAGGTCTCAATTTCTCGGGTCAGCCCGTGGAAGAATAACAACAGCCAGAGCAGAAAGGCCGCCCTCGCCGGGCGGCCTTATTCGTTATTCGGCGGGCTTGAAGGTGTCACGATCGGGCGCGAAGCTCTGCATCGCCTTGATGGTGCGATCGAACAGCTCGTCCAGCTCCCAACCGAGCATCTCGGCGCCCGAGCGAATCACATCGCGGCTCACGCCGGCGGCGAATCGCTTGTCTTTGAACTTCTTCTTCAGCGATTTCACCTCGAAGTCCATGACGCTCTTGCTCGGGCGCATCGCGATTGCCGCGCCAATAAGGCCCGTGAGCTCCTCGGTCGCGAACAAGATTTTTTCCATTTGAAGCTCAGGCTTGGGCAAATCGGTGTTGAAGTCGCTCGTATGGCTCTGAATCGCACGCACGAGCTCGGGCGTTCCGCCAGCCGCCTCAATAAGGGGCGTGGCGTACAGCGTGTGCTTCTCGGGCTCGTCGTCGTGCTCTTCCCAATCGAGATCGTGCAGAAGGCCCACGATGCCCCAGAATTCTTCGTTTTCGGGGTCGAACTCGCGCGCGAAATAGCGCATGGTCGACTCAACCGTTTCGCCGTGCTCGATATGGAACGCCTCTTTGTTATGTTCCTTCAGCAGGTCAAACGCCGCTTCACGCGTCATGCCAGCATCGAGTTTCGCCATAGTATTGCCTCCTTCTTCCTGCGCGCCGCACGGGCGCGCACAACGAATTCGCCCTTAAGCAAAATGGCACCCGCAGCGTTTCTATCGCGCATGCCGCGCGACCCCTAACGAAACGATGCAGGTGCCATTTCATCCCTCACCCGGGGATGAGGGTAGGCAAATCTTCAATTGAGCCGAATTATAAGCAAATCGGCCAGGCGACGCTAGCGCTTGGCGCGATAAAGATTCGCCGTTTGCGCGCCAGAGTCGGCATGGCATTCCTCGACCTCGATAAGGCCGAGCTTGCGCAAACGAAAAATCGCCCTATCGACGGTTTGCACGCTGCAGCCCGCCTGCTTGGCAAGCTCCTTTTTCGAGCAGCGCACGCCATCGGACAGCGTCGTTTCCGCCGAAATGTAGCCTAGAATTCTTTTTTGAGCGGAGCTCAAGCGAACTCCCTGGGATTCGGTCTCGCCACGCAACGAAGCCGACCTCCCTTCATCATCTATTGTTTCTCCCCCTATGCCGCGCCCTGCTCAAGCGGCGGCGGCACAGACTCTCTTAATTGCAAACAGCGCGCTCATGCTATCCAGTATTCGAAGCAATCCCCCGCATTGAAACGATTCTGTTTACATGCTGAAAAAGTGCTGAAGCACCGATGACGCACAGTGAACAGCAGCGACCCCCCCCCCATGCAATAACGAACGCAGAGAGCACCTTTCAATTGGAGAATTATACTAAACGCCCCACGAATGATTGTCTATGATTTTCACCGAAAGACGAAGCTCGGCGATAAATAACCTACAGGACGATTCCGAATGCACCAACAACAAAGCCGAACACCACGCCGCATGCAACGAGACCTGCGGCAATAAGGAAATTCTCGCGCATAGGGCGGTTCGCGCGGAACAGCACGAGCAAGCCAACACCGGCGCTCACTAGCAAGCCCGCGAGCATAGCTCCCGAGGAAAGGGCGCCTTCGAGATACAGCTCCGTAATAACGACAGACGCAGCGCAGTTGGGGATAAGGCCCACGATTGCCGACACCACGACCGATAGGCTCGAATTAGCAGAGATGAACGCAGCAAGCGCCTCTTCGCCAACGCCGTCGATGACGACCTCGAGCGCAAGCGAAACCAAGAATATGAACAACGTGACTTGCAGCGTATGCACAAGGGAGCTTTTCGCGATAGCCGCGAAGCCGTGCGCATGCCCATGCGAGTGACCATACTCGAGGTCGTGGTTATGGCCGTGATTATGGCTATCGTCTGAGGCGCGACTTTCTTCGACTTCGCGCGCACGCCCTTCCGAGAGTTCGCTCGGCAAGCCCTGGGCATGGCTGTGAGAGCCATCTTCGCTTTCTTCCTGCGCGGCAGCAAACCCATGCGGCAAGTCGTCATCGTCGCAGCCGCAATGGTCGCGTTCGCACAAATCATGAATGCGCATTGCTTCAACGGCGTGGTGGCGAAGGCGTAGCACCGCATCGATAGCGAAGCCCGCAATAAGGCCACACACAGCCTTAATGGCGAGCACCTCGGCAATGAAGCCCGCAGGCGCCTGCGCGGCGATCATGATGGGCAGCATTTCATCGCTCGTGGAAAGGAACACAGCGAACAGCGTGCCAAGGGTGATGACGCGGGCAGAATACAGCGTGGCGGCAGCGGCGGAAAAGCCGCACTGGGGCACCACGCCCAAAAGCGCACCGATAGCGGGCCCGGCGACGCCAGCGCGCCGAACCGCGGCAACACTTTTCGCGTTCGCGTAATGTTCGAGCGCCTCCATAGCGAGATAGGTCACGAACAAAAACGGCACCAACTTCAAGGTGTCAAAGAATGCGTGCTCGAAGGCATGCGGGAGTATTTCAGCAAAAGTTTCCATGGCGGAACATTTTAGGGCTGAAAAAGACAAGAAAGCCTGGTAGCAACTTCAACTCACACGACGAACATGTGCATTTATGCTCATATGAGTAGGAATTCGAAACCGTTCAAGCACCACCGGGAAAACGGCATGCGGCCGACCTATCCCTTCCAACGGCGAGGATGCCCCTTGCGCGAGCGAATGCGCTTCGCTTCTTCGTTGCGCTTTTTGGCCTCTCGCACCTCACCGCGCAGGCGAAGGTAACTGTCATAGCGCTCCTTGGGGAGTTCGCCCGATTTCACGGCGGCTCGCACCGCGCATCCGGGTTCCGCCTCGTGGCGGCAATCGCGGAAGCGGCACTGCTCGGCAAGCTTTTCCACATCAACGAACGCCGCCTCGATACCCGCGTCCGAATCCCACAAAGCAAGTCCGCGCACGCCCGGCATGTCAACCACGCTGCCAGCGCCGGGAATTGCGATCATTTCGCGCGACACCGTCGTATGGCGGCCCTTGCCGTCGCCTTCGCGCACGGCACCCGTAGCCTGAACCTCACTTCCCACCAGCAGATTCACCAAGCTCGACTTGCCAACGCCGCTCTTTCCGAGCAGCACGGCAACGCGCCCTTCCGGAATCAGGGCACGCACGCCCTCCACACTTTGGGGGTCTTCGGCGGAAACGACCAAAACGGGCGTTCCGTGGGCAATTTTTTCAACCAAATCGCGCGCTTGCGCGAGCTCGACCTCGGTTTCCGCCAAATCGGCCTTGGTAAGAACCACGGCGACGCTCGCACCGCTTTCATGGGCAAGGACGAGCTCGCGTTCAAGGCGGCGCACATTAATGCCAACCAAGGGCTCCGCCACAATAACGGTGTCGAAATTCGCAGCGAGAACCTGCTGTTCCATGCGCTCCGTCGGGTCTTTGCGCACGAAGGCACGCTTGCGATCGTGCACGCGTTCGATAATGCCCTTATCGTGGCCGTCGGGCGCCGATACATCGACGATATCGCCCGTGGTCGCACGCACATCGGCGCCTTTCACCAGGGCCGTCGCATGTTCGCAGCGAAGCTCGCGCCCATCGGCCAAACGCACGAGCGGATACCCTCGGTCGAGCTTGATAACGGTTCCTTGCATTAACGAGACCTTTCCCGCATGCGCCAAAACACGAGCGCCAAAACAATTCCCACAACAACCGTCACAGCGCCGGGCACGAAGTCATCAATGTCGAAAGCGTCTTTATGCTCATAGCCGGCCGACACCGTGTTGACCACTTGAGCATGCACATCGCTTTCGCCTTCGTGCTGGGAACATGCCAAGTTGAACACGCCACGAACACGCAGGGTCGTCCCCGTTACGCCATAGGCGCCATAAGTATCGATTTTTCGCAGGTCGCTGCGACGCATGAACACGGTGACGGTCGACCCCGTGTCAGGGTCGCGCAGCACGATCCAAGCATGGTCGGCATCGCCCGTCACGTCAATGGCTTCGCCCACCACTTCGCCCGTCACCTGCACGGTTTGCTTGTCGTAGTACGAATCGGCGCCAGCCAAATCGGCGATAGACGCATCATAGAGAAACGAGTTATCGGACGTCTGACCATCATCGATTGAATTGTTCGGGTCGTCTATAGGCTCAAGCGCTTCCGCCTTGCCGTTTTCGCCCTGTGCCGCATCGGCATCGGCCGCGGCAGCATCGACGCGCGCCTTCGACACGTCCTTCTTGTCGGTAATCGTGGTCGAATCGGAATCTGACACCGACCCAGCGGAGCTGCCATCGCCGTCAACGGCAAGCGCGATGCCCGCGGGCGCGAGGCCCACAGCGGCAACGAGCGCGGCGGCCACGGCGAAGCGCGACAGCTTATTCATGCTAGCGTGCACGGACCCTCCTCTTCGGACGAATAGACGCGACGATGGAAACCAGCAGCGCGATGAGCGTCACGTATTCAAGACGGCCAGCCCACATATCGACGATATAGAGCATCTTCAGCGGGTCGGGCATGCCCGGCTGAATAATGCCGCACGACATGCCGATATTCGACACCATAGACACCGACTCGAACATGGAAGGCGCCGCAGCGTAACCGAAGGCCACCGTGACGATAGTCGTGACGAGAAATGCCACGCCATACAGAAGCAGCACGACGAGATTCGCTCGAACCAAGTCGTGGGAAAGCGGGCGGCGGCCCACGTGGTAATACATAACGACCTGTCGCGCAGAAGCAGGCGCAAGCAGATCTTTGATGTAGGCGACCAATTCCTTGACCAAAACACCGATGCGCAGCACTTTGATACCACCTGTGGTCGATCCGGCCGAACCGCCAACCGCCATACAGAAGATGATAATGAGCAAGGCACCGCTCGAAACCACCGTGGTCATTTGGTTCACGCTAATGGTTTGGAAGCCCGTCGACGAGAATGCCGCCACAACGGTAAACACGGCCCGACGCAGAAGCGTCGGCAAATCGTCGTAGACCCCCGCCGCGCACAGCGTTGCGACGAACGCAGCCAGAATCACGCTCAGCCACACGACGAGCGTGCGAATCTCGATATCGCGGAAGAAGTGCTCGATGTGGCCCTTCCACACCTCGCTGTGGAGAGTGAAGTTGATGGAGCCCAAAAGAATGAGCACCATAATGACGATTTCAAGCGGTGCGCAATGGTAGTAGATGATGCCCGTCGACATCGAAGTCATGCCGCCCGTATTAAACGAGGCAACGGCAAGCCAGAGGCCATTGAAAAACGCCCTCACGGGAGCCATGCCGATAAACAGGCACACCGCCGTCGTAAGAACGGTGCCAATGACAATAGTCGCCATCGAGAAGCGCACGATAAAGCGCGCTGTTTGCATAATGTTGGGAATAACGTGCTCACTGCGGCCTTCGGACGAATACAGCGACGAGTCAACCGCGCGGCCAAACAGGCCCAACGACAGAGCAATAACGACAACGCCTTGGCCGCCGATGCATTGCATGGTGAAGCGCCAAGTATTATCGGCAATCGACATATGGTCGATGTCTTGCACCAAAGAGCAACCCGTCGTGGTCCACGCGCTCATGCCTTCGAATATTGCGTCAAGCATGCTGCCGTAATGTCCCGACATATATAAAGGTATGCAACCCAGAAGAGCCAACGCAAGCCAGGCAAAACCCGTAACCGCCAATGCCTGCTTCGGCGTGAGTTTGCCCGGGCTTGGAAGAACAAGTCGCAAAAGCGAGCCGACAATGAGGGCAACGCCCATACCGAACAGGTAATGCGACGCCGGCTGCCATTCGCCCAACACAATGGCTACAACGAAGGGAACGCACTCCGCGGCGGCGAGAAACATCATAAGCACGCCCAAGTAGTGCGCGATTACGCGGAAATCGTAGAATGAGAATTTCTGCCACATAGCGCGCTAACCCATCAACAACTTCGTGATGACCACGAGCACGCCAAGCCACACAACGAAAGCCACCGCGCACAGCACAACGACGAAGACCCCTTGCATAGGCGTCTTCAGACTGTTCATCGTTTCTTTGTAGGCTCGCAAATCCATAATTGAATGATTATACGCCAGCTGGCACAAAACCACCCACGGGGCGGTTTTCTTGACGGAATTCCACCTCATCGGTTCGAGCCCCGCTCCGTGCTCGAAAACGAAAACAGCCGAGAAGCTTGCCTCGGCTGTAAAATTTCTGGAGCGGACAACGGGGCTCGAACCCGCGACCCCCACCTTGGCAAGGTGGTGCTCTACCAACTGAGCCATGTC
>CAKUIK010000015.1 GCA_934661005.1 uncultured Slackia sp. | reverse complement strand
GTGTTAGCTCAGTTGGTTAGAGCGCCGGCCTGTCACGTCGGAGGTCGCGAGTTCGAGTCTCGTACATCCCGCCATCCTTTTCAAACTCACGTGTGTAGCACGGGGTGTTAGCTCAGTTGGTTAGAGCGCCGGCCTGTCACGTCGGAGGTCGCGAGTTCGAGTCTCGTACATCCCGCCATCCAAAATCTGAAGCCTGTTCGAAAGAGCAGGCTTTTTTGTTTTTCAGAGGCGTTGTGATTGGTTCGAAAATGTGAATCATTTTCAGCGATTGGCAACATATATATAACGGCGCTTGCAATTTTCCTTAAGGCCGATATTGTTTAGAAGCTAAATATTTAGGAACTAAACAATCGAGGTTCGAAAGGGGTTGATATGAGCGAATCTTTGGAGGCGTTGCGCGCGGAAATGTTCGAAACGATGCAGCGCATGCGCCAACGTCGTTCGATGCCGCCGTTGCCGCCGGGCATCACGCGGGGCGAAATCAACACGCTCATGATGCTTTCTATGATGGAGAAGCGCGGTGAGGCCGTGCGCCCCGGCATGCTTGCAGCGTGCACGCATGCAACGCCGGGTGCGGTTTCCCAAACGCTGAAATCGCTCGAGGAAAAGGGCTTCATCGTGCGCACGCGCGGCGAGGCCGATTCTCGCTCCGTCGCGATTTCCCTGACCGACGCGGGCCGCGCATTCGAAAACGAAGGCCGTCGCCTGCATGATGAGCGTTTCATGCACATGCTCGAATTCTTGGGTGAAGAAGACGCGCGCGAATTCGTGCGTATTGTGAACCGCATGCTCGAGTTCGAAGAGTCGCACCCCTGGAAGTGCGCCACCGATGGGGATGCCTCAAGCCGGGCATCCGCAGCGTGCGAGCTCGAGCAATCCGTCGCCGACAGCGCCAGCTGCGCCCCTCGCTGCGAAAAAGAAAGCGGTGAACCATGCGCTTAATCAAGAACTTCGCGGATCACAAGCTCGCTGTTGCCATCGTCGTGGTGCTGCTTGCGGTGCAGGCGTTCTGCGATTTGTCGCTGCCGAACTACACGTCCGATATCGTTGACGTAGGCATTCAGCAATCGGGCGTCGAGCACGCGTCCACCGATGCGCTTACCGAGCGCACGCACGACCTGGTTGCCATTATGGAAAGCGAGCAGAACGAAAGCCTGTTCGCCGATTCCTACTCCCAGCGCGCAGACGGCACCTACGAGCTTACCGACTTCGGCCGCGAGCATCGCGCCGAGCTCGACGACGCCATGGCCATGCCGCTGGTGGCCGTGCATTACGCCGACCAGACCGGCATGGACCTCGATCAGCTGAAAACCGCTTTCGATGCGGGCATGGTGCAGAAATCTGACGTGCAAACCATGCTCGACGAAGCGAAATCGCAGATGGGCGATATGGCCGATTCAATCGTGAACCAACAGGCAATCGCCGCTGCCAAGGCCGAATACGAACAGCTCGGCTACGACCTCGATGCCATGCAAATGACCTATCTGCTCACCACGGGCGGCAAAATGCTCGGCCTCGCCGCGCTCGGCATGGTCATCGCCGTGATCGTGGGCTTCATCGCGAGTCGCACGGCGGCGAAAATCGGCGCCAGCTTGCGCAGCCGCCTGTTCGAGCGTGTTCTGTCGTTTTCCGATGCCGAAATCCAGAGTTTCTCGGCCGCATCGCTCATCACACGCGGCACCAACGACGTGCAGCAGGTGCAAATGGTGTCGGTCATGATGCTGCGTATGATTCTCTACGCTCCTATTTTGGCCATCGGCGGCATTATCATGATCGCCCGCACGAACCTCTCCATGGGCTGGATCATTGTGGCGGCCGTGGTTGCCATCGCCATCGTGATGCTGTTCCTTATGAAGGTGGCGATGCCGAAATTCAAAATCATGCAGAAGCTCATCGACCGCGTGAACCTCGTGTCGCGTGAGATTCTCACGGGCATTCCCGTGGTGCGCGCGTTCGGTCGCGAAGCCCATGAGGAAGAGCGCTTCGACGCGGCAAATCTGCGCCTCATGAAAACGCAGTTGTTCACCAATCGCGTGATGACGTTCATGATGCCGCTTATGATGCTCATCATGAACCTCGTGTCGGTCGCCATCATTTGGTTCGGCGGCCACGCGGTTGATGCGGGCACGCTGCAAACGGGCGACCTCATCGCGTTCATCACCTATTCCATGGTCATCATCATGGGCTTCCTCATGATTGGCATGCTTTCTATCATGCTGCCGCGCGCCGATGTCGCCGCGCAGCGCATCGACGAGGTGCTGAAGACGGAAAGCTCGATTGCCGACCCTGCGCCTGAAGCGTGCCGCGACGCGGAGCTCGCCGCGCACGAAGGGGGCGCCGAAATTGCCTTCAACGACGTGAGCTTCAAATATCCCGGCTCGCAAGATTGCGTGCTCGAACACATCGGCTTCACCGCGAAGCCCGGACAAACCACGGCCATCATCGGCTCGACTGGCTCGGGCAAATCTACGGTGATCAAGCTCGTGGAACGTTTCGCTGACGTGACGGAGGGCTCCATCACCATCGACGGCATCGATATTCGCGACCTGTCGCTGCATACGCTGCGCAGCCAGCTGGGCTATGTTCCTCAAAAGGCGTTCTTGTTCAGCGGCACGGTTGAGGAAAACGTCGACTACGCCGCCGACGAACCGAATTCCGAACGCGTGCGCGCAGCTGCGGAAATCGCCCAGGCCGACTTCGTGGACGACATGGAGGAAGGCTATAAAACCGAGATTTCCCAGGGCGGCACGAACGTTTCGGGCGGCCAGCGCCAACGTTTGGCCATCGCCCGCGCGCTTGCCACCGACGCCCGCGCGTTTTTGTTCGACGACAGCTTCAGCGCGCTCGATTACAAAACCGACGCGGCGCTGCGCCATGCGCTCGCCGAAAAGCTCGGCGGCAAAACGCAAATCATCGTTGCTCAGCGCATTTCCACGGTTCTTCATGCCGATCAGATCGTCGTGCTCGACGAGGGCCGCGTCGTGGGCTGCGGCACGCATGCCGAGCTCATGAACGTCTGCGAGCCGTATCGCGAAATCGCGCTTTCGCAGCTGTCGGAGGAGGAACTGGAAGGGGGTGATGCGCAATGAGCCAGCAGGAAGAAATGGCGAAGCTGAAGGCGGCGGCGCCTCGCCGTCGCGGCGGGCATGGTCCCATGGGACGCATGATGCCCGGTGAAAAGGCGCAGGACTTCAAAGGAGCCATCGGCAAGCTCGTACGCTTCATGGGCCAGTTCAAGGTGGCGTTTGTCGCGGCCATCGTGTTCGCCATGGCATCGGCCGCGTTCAACATCGTGGGCCCGAAGGTGCTTTCGCAAGCGACCACCGAGCTGTTCGACGGCATCGTCGCCAAAATCGGCGGCACCGGCGGCATCGATTTCGATGCGGTTGGCACCATTTTGCTCGCCACGCTCGCGTTGTATTGCGTGAGTGCCGCGTGCTCGTTCGTGCAGGGTTGGATGATGACCTCGGTTTCGCAGCGCACGTGTTATGGCCTGCGCCGCCAAATCGCCGAGAAAATCGATCGCCTTCCCGTGGGCTATTTTGAGCGCACGAGCACCGGTGACGTGCTTTCGCGCATCACCAACGACGTCGACACGCTGGGGCAAAGCCTAAACCAAGGCGTGACGCAGCTCATCACGAGCGCCACCACCATGATTGGCGTGCTCGTCATGATGCTTTCCATCAATGTTGAGATGACGCTTATCGCGCTGCTTGTGATTCCGCTGTCGCTTATTTTGGTGAAAGTCGTCGTGAAGCGCAGCCAGAAGTACTTCCGCGCCCAGCAGAAGAAGCTCGGCGAAATCAACGGCCAAATCGAAGAGACGTTTTCGGGTCAGGCCATCGTGCGCGCGTTCAACAAGGAAGACGTGGCGCTCGCCACCTTCCGCGAAACGAACGAGGCGCTCTACCAGTCGGCGTGGCGCTCGCAGTTCCTCTCGGGTCTTATGCAGCCCATCATGGGCTTCGTGAGCAATTTGGGGTACGTGGCCGTGGCCATTGCGGGCGCGATTTTCGCCGTGCAGGGCCGCATCACGGTAGGCGACATTCAGGCGTTTATCCAATACGTGAAGAATTTCACGCAGCCTATCACGCAGCTCGCCCAGGTCGCCAATGTGTTGCAGCAAATGGCCGCGGCGGCGGAACGCATTTTCGAATTCCTCGAAGCCCCCGAAGAGGCGCCCGAGCAGCCGAAGGCGAAGGCCGCCGACGTTTCAAGCGACGTGGAATTCGACCATGTGCGTTTTGGCTACGACCCCGAACATCCGGTAATCAGCGACTTCTCGGCGCGCGTGGGCGAGGGCCAAACCGTGGCGCTCGTCGGTCCCACGGGCGCAGGCAAAACCACCATGGTGAAGTTGCTCATGCGCTTCTACGACGTGGATGGCGGCGCCATTCGCATCGGCGGCCACGACGTGCGCGAATTCTCGCGCGAAGACGTGCGCTCGCAATTCGGCATGGTGCTGCAAGATACCTGGCTGCATAACGACACTGTGCGCGAGAACATTCGCTACGGTCGACTCGATGCGACCGATGCCGAAGTCGAGGCCGCCGCGAAGGCTGCGTTCGCCGATCATTTCATTCGCACGCTGCCTGAAGGCTACGACACGGTGATCAACGAAGACGCGAGCAACATCAGCCAAGGCCAGCGCCAGCTGCTCACCATCGCGCGTGCTATCTTGGCCGACCGCCGCATGCTTATTCTGGATGAGGCCACAAGCTCGGTCGATACGCGTACCGAAGAGCGCATCCAGGCGGCCATGGACAACCTCATGCGCGGGCGCACGTCGTTTGTTATCGCGCATCGCTTGTCGACCATCCGCAATGCCGACCTGATTCTCGTTTTGCAAAAAGGTGACATTGTGGAACAAGGAACTCATGCGGAGCTGCTTGCGGCGAATGGGGCCTATGCTAAACTCTATAACTCACAGTTTGCTGAATAACCATTGTTGGGGCGCGCCCGTGAAAGAGTGCGCTCCGTGCCAGTCGGGCGATTGCCTGGCACTTATGAGGGGCGAATTTCTGTATGGAAAAGAAGCTGCGCGAGGCACAGACGAGCATTGCAGGGGAATCGTGCACGGTTGACGATGAGGTCGCGGCTGCGGCTGCGGCGGCGGCTCGACGCGCGAAAGCAACGGGCAAGCACGCCATTGCCGCGTTCGATTTCGACGGAACGTCCATCCAGGGCAATTCGCCCGTATTGCTCGTGCGCTATTTGCGCGGCGACGACTTGTTGCGCAAGCGCGTTTTGGCGAAGGTGGGCGCATGGGGCGCTGCCTACAAGCTGCGCCTTCCGCAAAGCGAGGCATGGGTGCGCGGCCAGGTGTTCACCGCTTTTGAAGGCGCTCCGAAAGAGCAGGTCGATGAATACCTGCGCGATTTCTACGACAAGGTTATTGCTGGTCAGAAGCGTTTTCGCCCCAAGGCGCGTGCGGCCATGAACGCGTTGCATGATGCGGGCGTAGAGGTTGTCATTGTGTCGGCTACGTTCGGCCCCATTGTGCGCCGCGCCCAGGAATTCGAGCCGTTCGACGTGAGCCTGTGCACTGAAATGGAAGTCGATGCCAACGGCAATTACACGCGCCAGGTCGATGGCGAGTGCGTCGAAGGCGAAGCGAAGGTGCGCGCCATCACGAAATGGGCCAACGAGAAATACGGCGCGGGCAACTGGGAACTCTCGTGCGCATTCGGCGACCACCATTCCGACATCCCTATGTTGAACCGCGCTGCCGACGCTTTCGCCATTTCGCCCGATTCCACGCTATCGCGCACCGCCAAGGAAAACGAGTGGCATGCGCTCGACTGGAATTGCAAGGTCGTGAAATAGCGAGAATGGCAGGTGCGATGTGCGACTTCGGGGTCGCGGGGTCGCGGGGGCGCCGCAAGCCGCTTTCCGCATGCCGCACATGCGCGAGCTGTGTTTTCGAGCCAAGTGCGTGAGCTCCGATTCCGCATGCGGCATCGCCAATTCATTCGGTGCATTTGTTGAATTGTTTCTTTCTGAGTAACGTTTCGTGAAATTTTTGCACATCGGTACGTGCTTGGTTACACTTACCCTTGTAGTATTGTCGGCTAATTCATTGAAGGGGGTGGGCGCAGTGCTCAACCAGAACAACGACGAGGCGAATATCGCCAACGATCAAGAGCCCAATCAGGCCCATCGGCCTCAGGGCGATTGCGCCGAATGCAGCTCGTCTGCAGAGGGCAACGCTCATCACGAACATGACGAATATCCCGCTCACGCCGCTCTTGTGCATGGCGATGCTTTGGCGGGCGATTTTATTGCGCGCAACGATTATCTCGAGCGCGCCCAAGCGGCGGCGGAAGCGGGCGACCGTGAGCTCGCCATGCATCTGTTCCTTACGGCTTATGAGGAAGCGTGCAAGCGCTCGCCGGTTGCGAGTGATTCTGCTATCGCGGCACTGCGCAGGGCGTGGGGCCTTGCGTGCGATATGAAGGAGCGCTCGCTCGCTGAGTATATTTTCGACAAGCTCGAGCCGCACCTATCCAGTGAAGAGGCGCCCGAATTCGCCAAGCGACTGCAGAATTTGGCGCTCGACAAGCTTTCCGAATTCGGCATTTCGCGTGCCGATTTGGAAGGCGTGGCCGACATGATTTCCGAAGAAATCGGTCAGAATGCGCATATCACGGGCATCTCGCCCATTATGTCGATGCATATTCCGGGCGATGCTGGCTCCGATTCCGCCGACGATTCCGACGAGCCGCGCCCGACGACCGCTTCGGCCGACGTGCATAAGGCTGCGCCCTCAAAGGCCGTGCCCATGCTGCGCTATTCCGATTTGGTGGGCTTTGACAGCATTGTCGAAGACGCTCGTTCGCTTGGGCTGGGCGTTGAAGACGATGAGGAATATCGTGCGCTCGTGAACACGCTGCGCGAACAGCACGGCCTCGATGGTCTTTCCGCTGCGGGATCGGTTGTGTTCCGCACGTCGTCGCGGGAAGATGCGAATACGTTCATGCAAGCCGTGGTGGGCGAGCTCGGCCTTCCCGCCATGCGCATTCAAATGCAGCAGGGTCCCATGGGCGTGCCCATGCTGTGCGTCACGGTGTCGGCGAAAAACCAGCCGCGCATGCTTGGCCGCGTTGCGCTTGAGGCGCCCAGCGTGCTCGTGCTTGAAGACATCGACATGTGGGGCGCGCCGCTCATCGATGCCGCCAGTTCCACCGAAGGCGAAGGCGCCATGTTCGCGAGCATGTCGCGCGCCGCGCGCGAAGCCGTGGCGCTCGTGACTGCCGCCGTTGAGAATCCGAATATCTACGTGCTTGCCTCCGTGGGCGGCGAATCTCCCGACCAGGGGTATTTGTACGACCTTATGGAGCCTATGAGCGTAGTTGACATCTATCTGCCCGACGAGCTTGAGCGCCGCCAAATTTGGGAAACCATTGCCGCCGAGCACCCGTCGGTGCAGGCGCTCGACATGGCGATGCTCACGAAGATGTCGCGCAACCTTTCGCGTACCGACATCGTGACCGCCGCGCGCGAGGCCGTTGAAGACGCGTATCGTGCGGGCCTGAAGGCGCGCTGCTACAAGCCCATCACGCAGGAGCTCATGTTCGAGCACATTTCGAACTTCCAGCCGCTCGATTCCACCGAATACCGCGCCCTCGAAGATGCTGTGATCGCCGATTTCCGCAAGCAGATCGCCGATATCGAACGCGATTTCGAAGAAGAAGCCGAAGCCGAAAGCCAGCGCTACGATGCGCTTGGCGACGATGACGAAAGTGTTGAATAGCCGTGGAACTTACTCGCCGAACCGATTACGCCTGCCGCATCATTCGCGCGGCGTATGCGAACAAAGACGCGTATGTGTCGGTGTCCGATGTGGCCGATGCCGAGAGCATTCCTTACGCGTTTGCCCGCTCCATTCAGCACGATTTGGTGCATGCGGGGCTTTTGAAAACCGTGCGCGGCGCAAAGGGCGGTCTTACGCTTGCGTGCGACCCTGCGAAAACCACGGTGCTCGACGTGCTCACGGCGCTTCAGGGCCCTATGAACATGTCGCCGTGCTCGGCCGACCCGGAATATTGCGAACGATGCGGCGGCTGTGAGTACCACGGCATTTGGAAGCACGCCGACAGGCTTATGCAAGATTATTTCGAATCGATCACGCTCGAGAAGCTGTTTTCGGGAGAGGCTCGATGATTATTGAAGGGGCGCTTGAGGCGCCTCTTTTTACGAGCGAGCCCAGCGATGCCGACATCGCGGCGTTTCAGACGTGGGTGCGCGAGGCGGGATGTGCGCTTTACCGCGACCTTCCGTGGCGCAACACGCGCGATGCCTATGCCATTTGGATTTCGGAGGCCATGCTGCAGCAAACGCAGGTGGCGCGCGTGCTTTCCCGATGGGAGCGGTTTTTGCGCCATTTCCCCACGGTCGATGCGCTCGCGTCGGCGAGCTCGGCCGATGTGGTTGAAGAATGGCAAGGCTTGGGTTACAACCGCCGGGCGCTCGCGTTGAAGCGCGCTGCCGATATATGTTCCGCCGAATACGCTGGGCACATGCCCGAAGGCGTCGATAAGCTCGTGAAGCTTCCCGGTATTGGCGACGCCACGGCGGCGGGCATTACGGCGTTCTCGCGCGATATTCCATGTCTGTATCTCGAAACGAACGTGCGTGCGGTGTTCATCCACTGCTTCTTCCGCGATGCGGAGCGCGTGACCGACAAGGAGTTGCGCCCGCTTGTGGAGCGCGCTTGTCCCAGCGAAGATGTGCGCGGCTGGTATTATGCGCTGCTCGATGTTGGCGCGCGCTTGAAGAAAGATCACAAAAACCCGTCTCGCAGGGCCGCTGCGTATACGCGCCAAAGCAAATTCGAGGGTTCGCGCCGACAAAAGCGCGCCTGGCTCGTGCGCGAGGTTATGGCAGCGCCCGGGCTTCCGTCGGCCGAATTGCTGCATCGATTGAACGCCGAGGAGCGCAAGGCGGGCCGCGATGGGGTAGCGGATGGTGAATTCGACTCCATCATGGCCGATCTTGCGCGCGAGGGCTTTTTCCGTTTCGAAGGCGACGGCTGGTTCGCGTAGCCATTTTGAGCTTATGCACTACGGTGAATAGGACAGATTCGCGCCGCCGTCGTACTTAATCTCTAAGTACCCTTCTTTAGGGGATGCTTTATTAGTCACTTTTTGCGCCTGTCTGATTTCCGCAGACCACAAATTTTGAGAATTGTCCTAATAATAGAAGGGTGCTTCCCGTTATATATTGATAATGTCCTGCTCAATGCCACGAATGAAGCAAGCACGACGGACAGAAACGACTCATTTGGGCAGAAAAAAGATATCCGATGGCAACATACATGTTACGATTTGTCAACGCCGTAACATAGTTGTGCCATTTCCCGCAATGTCTTCACAACAGGCTGCCGTTGGCGGGTTTTGCCACCTTGCGTGCATCATTTGCGCCATAATGCATAGCCGTCAGTGATTCCACCATGCATCTAATAGGAGGTGTACGAATGGACAATCAGTCCACTGCCTCAGAGTTTCAGGGAATGCTCGAAGCGCGCGGTGTTTCGCGTCGTAGCTTCATGAAACTGTGTGGCACGCTCGCGGTTATGGCTGGCTTGGGTGAAGTCGCCGCTCCGCGCGTGGCTCAGGCTCTGGAGGAGTCGGTCATCGGCGCAAGCCAGGGCGACCTGTACCCGGTCATCTGGATCGAGGGTGCTTCTTGCACGGGTTGCACCGAGGCGTTCGCGCAGATCGACGCACCCGACGCTGCTGCCGTCGTGCTCGAGCTCATTTCGCTCAACTACAGCGAGACCCTGTCCGCTGCTGCGGGCCATTCGATGGAGAAGGCCAAAGAGCAGACCATCGAAGCCGGCAACTACATTCTGGTGTATGAAGGCGCCGTGCTCAACGGTTGGGACGGCAACGCGCTTCGCGTTGCTGGCAAAACCGGCAACGAGCACCTGATCGAGGCCGCCGAAAAGGCGACCGCGGTTGTCGCGCTTGGCTCTTGCGCCGTCAATGGCGGCTGGATGGCCGCTGCCCCCAATGCGTCTAACGCGACGGGCGTGCAGGCGTTCCTCAAGGAGCAGGGCATCAACGTGCCTATCATCAACATCCCGGGCTGCCCGCCGAACCCCGAGTGGCTCTGCGCGGTGCTCATCCAGTACCTGCTGCTGGGCGAGCTGCCCGAGCTCAACGCCGAGAACAAGCCCACGCAGATTTTCGGCCAGACCATTCACGACAATTGCCAGCGTCGTGGCCACTTCGAGAACGGCGAATTCGTTTACCAGTTCGGCTCTCCCGAAGAGGCTAAGGGCTACTGCCTGTACCCGCTGGGCTGCCGTGGCCCGCAAACCAAGGCAAACTGCGGCGTTGTTCGCTACAACCACCGTCGTTCTTGGTGCGTTGAAGCCGGCGCTCCCTGCATCGGCTGCTGCGAAGCCAACCCGAACAACCCGGGTCAGAACTGGGTCGAGGTCAACACTCCGTTCTTCAAGCGTCATCGCGACCTAAACATCGGCGACTTCAAGTTCCAGCCTGGCACCATTGCCGCTGCCGTTCTCGGCATCGAAGCTGTTGCCCTGGTCATCCATGGTTTCGGCATGAAGGCCGCCGGCCGTGTGCCGAACGGCGCGGAGTTCGAGAAGAAGCGCGCTTGGGACGCTAAGCATCCCGAAAAGTCCATCGGCGTGTATGACGACGCCCCGAAATCTGACGCCAAGAAAGGAGGCGACGAGTAAATGACGCGTTCCGTTATCGACCCCATTACCCGTATCGAGGGTCACCTTCGCGCTGAGATGGAGGTTACCGACGGCGTCGTTACCGACGCTTGGATTTCCGGCGGCTGCTTCCGTGGCATGGAGCTCGTCGTGCGTGACCGCACTCCCGAAGATGCCGCTTACATCGTGCAACGCATCTGCGGCGTGTGCCCCGTTTCGCACATGCATGCCGCTTCTATCGCGGCTGAGCAGGCTCTGGGCATCACCATCCCCAACAACGCCCGCATCATCCGCAACCTCGTCGAGGGCGCGCAGTTCCTGCATAGCCACATTCTGTGGATGTACAACCTGGCTGGCCTCGACTATGTGAACCCGCTGAATGCCCTTTCCGCCGACGCGGCTGACGCCTACGACCTGGCAGCTGAGCTGGGCACCCCGTCTGCCGACTTCGTTGGCCTGCAGGATCGCCTGAAGAAGTTCGCCGACAACGGCCAGCTCTCCATCTTCAGCGGCAACTGGTTTGACACCGGCGAGTACAACATGACTCCCGAGGCCGACCTCATCCTCACCGCGCATTACCTGGAAGCCCTGCAGATGCAGTCGAAGGCTTCCGAGATCGCAGCACTGCTCGGCGGCAAGATGCCCCACATTATGACCATCGTTCCTGGCGGCACGGCATTCGTTCCCACCGCTGAGAAGCTCGACGACCTGAAGGGCCTCGTCGACGAGGTGTATCAGTGGGTTGCCGATACCATGATTCCCGACACGCTGGCCATCGCGAAGTACTATCCCGAGGCCACCACGTTCGGCAAGGGCGTTGGCCGCTATGCCGCTTGGGGCGTGTTCGAGAATGCGTTCGACGAGGGCACTTCCTATGCCGATCGCATGCGTAACCGCTACATGCCTGCTGGCGTGCTTGACGAGAACTTCAACATCTCCGACCCCGACGAGTCGAAGATCACCGAGTATGTTGGCCACTCCTGGTACGAGGGCGACGCCGATTTGCCGCCGTTCGAGCAGGACACCAAGCCCGCATTCACCGAGTACGACGTCAACGATCGCTACACCTGGGACAAGTGCCCGCTCTACGACGGCAAGTCCCTCGAGACCGGCTCGTTCGCTCGCGTGCTCGTCGCTTACAAGCGTGGCGTTCCGTTCGTCAAGCAGCACGTCGACGAGATGCTCGTTGCTCTGGGCGCTCAGGCTGGCGACCTTTCTGTTCTGCAGAACACGCTCGGCCGCGTTGCTGCCCGTCAGGTTGAGACCCTCTACATCGCTACGCTGATGAAGGAATGGGTTGTCGAGCTGTGCGAGGCCATCAAGAGCGGCGACTCCGAGTACTTCCGTGCTCCCGAGACGGGCGACGGCGAAGGCACCGGTTTCTGGGAGGCCCCGCGTGGCGCTCTCTACCACTCCGAGAAGGTCAAGGGCGGCAAGATCACCGATTACCAGATCATCATTCCGTCCACGTGGAACCTCGCTCCGCATGACCCGCAGGGCAACTACGGCCCGTTGGAGCAGGCGCTCATCGGCGTTCCTGTTGCCGACGTGGAGAAGCCGATCAACGCGCTGCGTACCGTTCACAGCTTCGACCCCTGCACCGCTTGCGCTGTGCACATCGTCGAGCCGAAGACCGGCAAGAAGTTCGAGACCGTAACCAGCCCGTGGGGGGTGAAGTAAGATGGCACATCTCGCACACTACCGTGAGGCCCATCCGGCTCCGTTCCGCTTCACTCACTGGGTGAACCTCGTTTCCATGGTGGTTCTTATCGTCACCGGTTTCGCGATTCACTTCCCGTACTGGCCTGAGTTCATGGGCATCGCCCGTGGCCTGCACATCGCCTTCGGCTTCGTGCTCTTCATCAACTGCTTGCTGCGTGTTGTGCTGGCATTCATCGTGAAGAGTGCGCCGACCGCCGGTACCCGCGAAGTGGTCCCCGACTACAAAACGTGGCTGCCCCAGGCCGACAACCTTCACCAGGGTCCGCAGTGGATCAAGTACTACCTGTTCCTCAAGAAAGATCACCCGCTGTCTGCTAAGCTCGGCGTTCCGCAGAAGATCAGCTACCTGTGCATTCCTGTGTTGATCATCTTCATGTTCTTCACTGGCCTGTGCCTGTGGCCGCCCTGCGCGAACATGCCGCTGTTCGAGGCTGCTATCGCTGGCTTGGGTGGCGCTATGAGCGTGCGCATCATCCACTACTTCATGATGTTCGTGTTCATCGCCTTCACGCTGCTGCATGCCTACCTGGCAAACATCGAAGGTCTGGCTCCCACCATGCTCATGTTCTTCGGCAAGGAGCACGGCGGCTTGACCTACGACATCGAGAAGCACAACATTTCCGGCAAGGACGACCTGGGCCACTAAGCCTTGGGAATTCGCCTGAAACACCTGTTTCTTTGAAGAGCTCGCGAGAAATCGCGGGCTCTTCTTTGGTTACGCCGTTCTACGAACAGCGTAACTTCTCGACGCTGCGCTGGGTTCCGGCGGCACGCTTCGGGTTCAACCTTCGGCTCGCGTACCGAAGTACGCTTCGCCTTGGTTTCGCCCGAATCGCACTCGCCAGAACCCATGCTCGCTGACGTTGGGTGGACCTGTTTCTTTGAAGAGCTCGCGAGAAATCGCGGGCTCTTTTCATTTGTGCGGTACCATGGAATGCCGTGTTTATTGGCGTTTGAAAGCGAGTGCGTATGCTGCGTGTGAACCATGCGATTCTTCATGTGTGCGACTTCGAGTCGTGCGTGAACGTGTTTTCCGAAGAGGAGCTCGATCTTTCCGATCGCAAGGTGAAGTCGTATGTGGGCAAGACGTGTCGAAAAGCGCTTTCGAGTGTGGAAAATCGCCGTGGCGAATTCGAGCCCGACTCGTCGTTTGAGGGCGAGGTGCGCGACTATTTCGCCAATCAGGTCGATTTCGTGAGCCTGTCGCGCCAGTGTGCTCAGTTCATCGCCGAAGAATTGGGCCATATGGAATCGCCCGAAAGCTGCGACGTGCTCGTGGCCGATTTCGAAGACGATGCGCCCAAGGTTTCGGCCGATACCGCTGAGGAAGACCAGGAAGCCGCGTATGAGGCACAGGGCAAGCGCTATTTCGTTGTTGCGCTGCTGAACAGCCGTCCCGCATTCATGCATGAGGTGGGCGCCGGAGAGCTGGGGACGCGCGTTGACATCGCGCGCCATCACGCCATTTTGCCAAACCCTTCGCAGAAGCTCTCAAGCTATACGCTCGTGGAAAGCAAAACGCTCGAAGTGCTGTTCTGCGACAAGGAGCGCGAGATTTCGGGCGAGAAGCGCCTGCTTTTGCCCGAAGGCTTGCTGCAGTGTTCGAGCGAGGCTTCGAGCAAAGAAGTCGTCGATGCGGTGACGCGTATTGTCGAGGAAGTCGCGCAGGAATTTGGCGCGAACACGGCAGTAGCCGCTTCGAAGGCGAAGGCCTACGTGAATGAAAACGCCGACGATTCGGCGTATCTTGCGCCGTGGGATATGGCCGAAGAAGTGTTTGACGACGAGCTTATGCAGAAGCGTTTTGAGGAAGCGGTCGCGGCTGAAAACCTGCCCGATAAGGTGCCCATGGAAAAGAAGGCGGCGCAGCGCTTGGCGCGCAACCATAAGATTCGCACCGATACGGGAATCGAAATTACCTTCCCCACGGAGTATTCTCACAACCCCGATTTCATCGAATTCGTGAGCATGCCGAATGGCATGATTTCAATTGAGTTGAAGAATATCGGGAACATCGAGAACAAGTAATGCACTGGTCTGAGGGCCAAAGTATTGGCTCGACGCTGCGCGGGGATCTGGAGGTGCGTTTCGGGTTCGAGCTGCGGCTTGTGTGCCGAAAGCGATTTGGCCTTTCGGCTAAGGCATCGATTTGACGTGGTGTGCCTGGCGAGACGTGCGTTTCCGATAGATTCCGCACGAGCAGAAGGCGCCAGTGGCGCCTTCGTCGCGAGCAGGACTTGACCGAAGCGGAAACGCACGTCTCGCCAGGCACATTAACTTTTATATAGGAACACCTGTTCGCTTTTGCTATACTGTTTTGCATGGAAAACGAGCAAACATATTTCACGGGCATACAAAAAACTACAGGGCTTGCGACGCCTGAAGAGCCGCAACTGAACGCTGCGCAGCTCGAAGCCGTTACCACGACCGAGGGCTTCGTTCGCGTGATTGCAGGTGCGGGCACAGGCAAAACGCGCGCGCTCACGCACCGCTTCGCATATTTAGTTAACGACCTGGGCATTCTGCCAGGCAATATCCTGTGTGTCACATTCAGCAACAAAGCCGCCAATGAAATGCGCCAACGCATTCGCCGCGTGACGGGCGATAACGACACGGGTTATATTTGCACATTCCACAGCTTTTGCGTGAGTGTGTTGCAGGAAGATTCGCATGCTGTGGGGTACCCGCAAAGCTTTCTGGTGCTCGACAATGCCGATATCGATGCGATGTTGCAGGTGATTTACGAGGAGCGCAAAATCACCCTGCGCGAGAAAACCTTCGGCAAGGCGCGCGACATGATCGAAATGCTGAAAACGGCGCAGCGCCCCGATTACTATATCGACCTTATCTCGCTTCCGCTTGCCGAGCTCAAGCAAAAATATCTCGATGCGCGTTCGGTAGACGACATCATTTTCTACGGCTATTTGTATCAGCAGAAGAAATGCTTCGGGCTCGACTACAACGACCTCATCATTATCACGCTGCATATTTTCGAGCATTTTCCCGACATTGCGTTGAAGTGGCAGCAGCGTCTTGAGTACGTCATGATTGACGAATTCCAAGATATCGACGCACTGCAAATTGCGCTTATGGAAAAGCTTGTTGAATATCATCGCAACCTGTTCGTGGTGGGCGACCCCGATCAAACGATTTATACGTGGCGCGGCGCCGACGTTCGGTATTTGCTCGATTTCGCCGATGCGCATGAGGGCTGCAAGACCATTCTCATGACCGAGAACTATCGCAGCACGCCCGAAGTGCTGGGTGTGGCGAATTCGCTCATCGAGAAAAACAAGCAGCGCATTTCCAAGCGGCTTGAAGCGCAGCGCGACGTGCATGGCCCCACGGTGTGGCACCATGCGAAATCGCCCGAAGAAGAAGCGGCGTGGATTGTGGAAGGCGTGCAGAAGCTGCACGAGGCTGGCGTGGCGTATCGCGACATGTCCGTGCTATATCGAGCGCACTATGCATCGCGTGCGGTGGAAGAAGCGTTACTGCAGGCCAAAGTTCCCTATATACTGTATTCTGGGGTTCCGTTCTTTGGGCGTCGCGAGGTGAAAGATGCGTTGAGCTATTTGCGGTTCGTGGCGTACCAAGACGACTTGTCGTTCGCGCGCGTGGCGAATGTGCCGAAGCGCAATATGGGCCAGCGACGCATGGCGTTTCTGCGCGAGTGGGCCGACGAGCACGAATGCACGCTGTATGAGGCGCTCGAGCAAACCATCGACGATGAGATTTTCAAGCGCACCAAGGCCAAGCAGCTTCTGGCGCTCGTCGAGCGATTCCGGGGGCAGTTCGAGGGGCGTGCGGTAAGCGATGTGATGGCGGCGGTGCTCAATGAAAGCGGCTACGACCGCATGCTGCGCACCGAGGGAAGCCAGGAGCGGCTCGACAACGTGGCAGAGCTGAAGCAGAGCATCTATGAGTTCGAAACCACCTGCGGCGAAGAGGTAACGCTTGAGCATTATCTGTCCCATGTGGCGCTGCTCACTAACGCCGATGCGATGGATGGCGCCGCCGACAAGGTGAAGCTCATGACGATTCACGCGGCAAAGGGCTTGGAATTCAAACACGTGTTTTTGTGTTCTATGAGCGAAGGCGTGCTGCCTTCGAAGAAAACGCGCACGCGCGAGCAAATGGAAGAAGAGCGCAGGCTCGCGTTCGTTGCCATGACGCGCGCCGAAGATGGCCTTTACCTTACCGAGGCCGAAGGCTTCACGCATAAGGGCACGCCGCGCTTCCCGTCGCGGTTCCTGCTCGATATCGACCCCGCATGTTTGTTGTTCTCGCATAAACCCGACCAAACTGCACTTGAGGCTGCGCGTGCCGCGTATGCGGCCAATGATCAGTGGATTGCTGGCATGAGCGCCGATGTGCAATTCCGCAAAGGCGATCGCGTGGCGCATGCCGTGTTTGGCTCTGGTGTGGTAGAGGAAATCGACATGCAAAAGCGCGCCTACATCGTGCGCTTCGACGGGCTCGATACCGCCCGCGCCATCAGCTTCCGCGTGAAGCTTGAAAGAGCATAGTGAGGTGCCTGCTCTGCTCGTCGCGAACCTGCTAAACGCTCCGAGCATTGAGCAGGTTCCGTTTATTGAAGACTCTCGCGCTACTCAACTTCGGCGAGGGTGGGGATGGATTGCTGGGCGCCCACTTTCGTGGTGGCCATGGCGCTTGCCTTCGTGGCCAGAGCCACCGAATCGGCGAGCGACAGGCCGCGCGCGTGCCCTGCGACCATCGCGCCGATGTAGGTGTCGCCCGCGCAGGTGGTGTCGATCGCGTGCGTTTTCGGCGGAACCGACTCAATGGCCTCGTCGCCGCAGAATACCATCGACCCGCGCGCGCCAAGCGTAATGGCGACGCAGCTTACGCCGCTTTCCTTCAGCTTGTCGGCGGCGGCACGCGCGCTCGCCGCATCGGCGGGGTAGATGCCCGTCATTGTTTCGCACTCGCCTTCGTTGACCACAACCAAATCAAGGCACGGCAGCACGTCTTCGGGAATCTCGTGCGCGGGAGCCGGGTTAATGGCAACGTACAAGCCTCGTTTGCGCGCTTCGGCAAGTGCGGCCCAGGTGGTTTCGTAGTCGCATTCCAATTGCACCAAGAACACGTCGCCCGGCTCGGCTACCTCGTCGAGCGCGCGTCGAACCGCATCGATGCGCGTGCTGGCGTTTGCGCCGGCGTCGATGGTGATGAAGTTGTCGCCGCATACGCGCGTGATAATGGCCACGCCGGTGGGGCAGCTTTCGCTGCGCGTGATGTATTCGCACGTCACGCCGTGCTCTGCGAGGCTCGCGATCATCTGGTCGCCGAACGCGTCAGCGCCCACCGCGCCCAGCATGCACACCGAAGCGCCCATTTTCGCCGCAGCCACGGCCTGGTTTGCGCCCTTGCCGCCGGGGTTGGTGATGAATCCGCGACCGATAATGGTCTCGCCCAAATTGGGCATATGGTCGCTTTCGATGGACAAATCCATGTTCAAGCTTCCGAACACGATGACTTTGCTCATGGCAATCCTCCGGAATGGTTGTCGTTTCTTGGGTCGGGTTGTTCTTTGCCGAACCCGCTTTGCTTTCAAGCGAACTCGGCAAAGAACATGCAAGGGTATTTTGCCTTGGACTCGCGTTTCGCGCACGCGCGTCGATTCATGCGTGCGTACACGAATGGGGGCAGGGAAGCGCTACGCCGCGACGCGGGCGGGACAGGCGTGCGATGGAGCTCGGCGCCTGTCCCGCCGTGTCGTTCAGTTCAGCTTAGCTGTTGTCGACTTCGCTGGCCTTGGGAATAAGGAACGAAGTCGCAAGTGCACACGCCAAAAGCACGGCGCCCGCAATCATGGCGGCGCTATAGCCGGCAGCGGGGCCGCTCGTTGCGGCGACGGCGTCCATCGCGGCATAGAGCACGGCGAAAGAAAGGCCTGCGCCCAAGTTGAACGCGCCCGCGTTCATACCCGGCAGGTAGCCGGTGTTATCTTTCGGGGAAAGCACGATGCCCAGGCCGTTCAGCATGATGTTCGCGGTGCCTGCATAGGAAATGCCCAGCACTACCGAAATCACGACGAGCACGGCGATGCTCGTGTTGTTTGCGACGAAAATGCCGAACAGCGCGCCCAAAATGGACACCACGAGGCCAGCGCGCAACACGGCGTGGTAGCCGAACTTGCTGGCCAGAACGCCGGCAATGGGGCCGAAGCACAGGCCGAGCAGCGCATAGGGGGTAAGCGTGGCGAAGCTCACTACGTCGGCGCCCATGGCAACGCCGCAGGCTTCGTCCTGTGCGATGGCGGGCACGACGCCGTTCATAATGGCGAACACGCCGGTCATGGTGAGCAGCGTGGTAAGCAGCAGGCCCCACGTGCGGCGCTGCTTCAGGTAGCGCGTCGAAACCATGGGAGCGTCTTTTTTCTTCTCGATGTTCCAGAACACCACGAAGAATAGGGCGGCCACAATCACGAGCACAGCAATCATCATAAGGTTCGCGGCGGCAAGCTTCTGAATCTCGTTGATGGCCAGGTAGGCGGACAAAAACGCGATGCCGAGCGTAACCACGCCGGCCCAGTCCATCTTCGGCGAGCCTTCGGCCTTGCTTTCCTTCGAGCAGAACCACACGAGCACCACGGCGATTGCGGCGACGGCGGCCATGCAGATGAACACCGAGCGGAAGCCGAAGTTGCCGGCAAGCCAACCGCCCAGAATGGCGTCAACTCCCGCGATGCCGCCATTGACCGAGGTCAGAATGGCCATGAGCTTGGTGTAGCGCGCCTCTTCGGTCACTTGGGTGTGCAGCATGATAAGGCACATGGGCACAACCGGGCCGGCGACGCCTTGCATGATGCGGCCCACCATGAGCATGGTCACGTCTTGCGCGGCGGCACTCACGATGCAGCCGATGGCGGTGATCAGGAGCATGCCGCTGAGCACCTTCTTACGGCCTACGATGTCGGCCAGGCGGGGAAGGAACAGCGAGAACAGCGCGGCGGCTGTGAAGAACACCGTTTGCGTGTTGCCGATTTCGGTGGCGGTGGTGTGCAGTTCGTTTTGCATCGCCACAAGCGCGGGCGACAGCATGGAGGCGTTGAGCTGGAAGGCGAAAATGGCCACGAGCAGCGCGACCATGAGGGCGACGATGTTCTTGCCACCCTCGTCGAAGGTTTTGGGTTTGGTAGATTCAGCGGCCATGCGAACTTAGCCGATCCTTTCAATAGCGTCAGTCACGAGGTTCCAGAATTTGTCGAAGTCGAGCTTCGTTGCCACCTGGGTGTGGCATTCCTCGGCAGAAGGCTCCGGCCCGCGCAGGTCGGCGACCGTCATGCCCAGCGTGAGCTCGCTGTGGATTTCCACGTCGAGCGGGCAGCGGCGCGTTTCCACGCACGTGGGGTCGATGAGGTAGGCGACCGTGCAAGGGTCGTGCACCGGCGGGTCCACGAAATCTTGGTTGTCTTGGTAGGTCTTGCGGAAGAAGTCCATGAGGCCCGAGACGAACGTGGCCAGCGGCGTGCCAACTTCCTCGATGCGCTTTTGCACGGCCGGCGTGCACAGTGCCTGGTGCGTGAGGTCGAGACCCACCATGGTGAGCGGCCACTTTTCGTTGAACACGATGTGGGCGGCCTCGGGGTCGACTTTGATGTTGAACTCGGCCACGGCGCTCCAGTTGCCCACGTGGTAGCCGCCACCCATGAGCACGACTTCCTTCACGCGCTCAACGATGCGCGGCTCCATGCGCACGGCCATCGCGATATTGGTGAGCGGGCCGGTGGGAACCAGGGTGATGGTGCCCGGCTCGCTTGCCATGATGGTTTCCACGATGTAGTTCACCGCGTGCTTCTGCTCGAGCGGGCGAGTGGGCACGGGCAGCTCGACGCCGTCCAGGCCGCTTTCGCCGTGAATCGAGGCGGCCACTTCCTGCAGGCGCACGATGGGGCGGTCGCAGCCGGCGTACACGGCCACATCGGTGGCGTGCGCTTTCTCGAGCACCGCACGGGCGTTGTAGGTCACCTTTTCGAGGCTTTGGTTGCCTCCAACGGTGGTCACGCCCAAAAGCTCGATTTCGGGGTTGCCCAGCGCGAGCAGGATGGCGACGGCGTCGTCGTGTCCCGGATCGCAATCCAGGATGATCTTCTTCGTCACGATTGCTCCTTTGTGAGAGGGGTTGCTTGCGTGCCTTTGGCAAAGTATCGGGAATATTCGGCCAAAGGCATAAATTCGAAGTTTAACGCATTCGAAACGAATAGGGCGCGAAAGTTGGAAGTATGTATACGATGTCGACATTGCTTCGGCATTGCGTTGGCATTAGTTCGATTTGGCCTCGTGCGGCGATGCGCGTACCCTGCAACGTGCCGTTCACAAGCCTTTGGTCAGATTGGCTTGCCTGGCTATTTCCCTCTCACAATTTGTTGCGCAACAACTTCCGCGCTTTTGGATGTGTGGTCGATTTGCCATGTTTACGCATTTCATTCGGTACGCATGGAGACTGGGGTAAATGATGTCTTATCTGGGTATTCGGTCGAATGTTCAAAATAATAAAAATGCCGAGGCAACCGACTCGGTTCTCGGTCGGTTCTTTATGACGGAACGCTGGTTGCTTTCTACCGTAGATAGCAATGTCTTTCCAGGAAAAGCCAATGGTTCGTGCGGACTTCTAGCAGAGTTGCTTCTTCCGAATTCTACGAAGATGGTTCTTCTTGAAGTCGCGATAAGTGCCAAAGAAGATTTTCTCGGCGTTTCCTTGTTCGGATTTCTCGTATTTAATTGCGGCCAACTCGAGTTCGCATATGTAATCGGCAACTTGTTGAAGCCTGAAATCTTTAGGGCTGCAATTCCGGTAAATAACGGCCTGGGTACCCAACGCATGTTCGAATGCCGTATGCAGTGTGGACCTCACGGCTTCTTGCCCATCGTCGTAGTAGAGCTTAATGGCATCGAATGCCCGGAACACGCTAAGCCTTTCCGAGAGGAAGGCGACGAGGTCTTGCTGCATTTTGCTGAACATTGCGGTGTCAGTACTGAATTGGTTTCTTTGGTACGCGAACGTGAAGTACTCGATGGGACATTTAAGCGCGAAGGTGCTGAAACATGCCAAGAGTCGCATCCTCGCCTGGATGGGCATGTTTCTATAAGCGTCGTTTCCTCTCATGAGAGGATTCATGTGCAGCGGGATATTTGGAAGGTTGCGGTCCCTGAGAACTTGCTCGTACTGAGCAATCTCTTGCTGAATGGATATGGACTGCTTATGAAAAACGAGGGTGATGAGGTAATGCCTGGCGTTCTTGCCTCCGTAGTTACCGGATTCGTCAACGAAAACGGAAAGCTCCTTCATGGCGCAGCCTCTCCTAAAACAAGAAATGCCGGGGGGATCCCCCGGCCCTTGACTGCCTTCCATAAAGGAACGCAAGACTTTTATACCATAGGCTGGGGTGCTCTTTCAAGATGCAATTATAACAAACATATGTTCGTATCACTATGTATAACCGCAGGTAAATTGCTTGAAAAGGTGGCATAAATGGCGACGCCTCTTGCAGATAAATATGAGGCCTGCAAGGCTGAGGTGAACGAGCGCTTCGAGCAGCTTCGTGCAAACGAGGAAGAGCTCAATCGCATCTTCACCGAAATATACAGCATGGTGGGCGAGGTGCCCATTGAGGTGGAAGGCAAATACGTGTCGGTGGCGCGCGTCTTCGACACGGCGGAGGAAACCGCCGAATCGTATAATGGTATCAAGTACGTGCGCACCAAGTGCGACGTGATTACGGGCCTTATGGGCTATGCGGTCGGCTACGTGTTTGGGCGCCATTCGATCGATGTGGACGGTTTGGTGCTGGCCGATCTGGCGACACGTTGGCCAACTACGTGGCAAAAATGCTCGATTATCTGATGGGCGCGAGCCAGGCTCACGAATTTCACCACGCGCTTGAATGCGTTGCTGGCTCTCAGAAAAGAATGTGGTGGAAATGCCGCCGATTGACGAAGATGGCTTGCGTGAGCGGTTGATGGATGAATGCGGGACTGCCATGTTCGGCGGCTTTCCGGCGGCGTTGTTGGATGTCGTGGATATCGAATCGGCTTCAGGCGATGAGCTGCTCGAAATAGCAGAACGCCTTGGGGTTGATCCCGAGGAATACTAGACCCGTGAAAACCCGCTAAAGGCTCGCAGCGCTTAACGGGTTTGGGACGCGGGGAATCGTGGTCGATTTTGCGCTTGAGCCTGTTAAACGCTCCGAGCATTTAACGGGCGGCGGCGATTCCGCCCGAGCATTTCGTCCGCTCGTGGGGAACTGATGGGCGCGCGGCGGCGTTTGGGGGCGACCTGGTAGAATGGCTGAATTGAATTCGGTACAACAGCTCGCCTGGCGCCGCTGCGTTGCGCGCGGGGCCAATTCGGCATGAGCGCATCAATCAACGAACAGGAGTCCCGCATGGCGGAATTCATTTACACCATGTACAAGGCGCGCAAGGCGCACGGCGACAAGGTGATTCTCGACGACGTTACGCTGTCGTTTTATCCCGGCGCGAAAATCGGCGTGGTGGGCCCGAACGGCATGGGCAAGTCCACGCTGCTGAAGATCATGGCTGGCCTCGAAGAGGTTTCCAACGGCGAGGCGCGCCTGTCCCCGGGCTATTCCGTGGGCATTCTGCAGCAGGAGCCACCGCTCGATGAGGACAAAACCGTTCTCGAAAACGTGCAAATGGCATTCGGCGACGTGCTCGCGAAAATCGACCGCTTCAACGCGATTTCCGCCGAAATGGCCGATCCCGCCGCCGACTTCGATGCGCTTATGGAAGAAATGGGCAAGCTGCAAGAAGCCATCGATGCCGCTAACGGTTGGGACCTCGACAGCCAGCTGTCCCAGGCCATGGACGCGTTGCAGTGCCCCGACCCCGACATGCCGGTGAACGTGCTTTCCGGTGGCGAACGCCGCCGCGTAGCGCTGTGCCGCCTGCTGCTCGAGGCTCCCGACCTGCTGTTGCTCGACGAGCCCACTAACCACCTCGACGCCGAGTCGGTTCTGTGGCTCGAGCAGTTCCTGCATCGCTATCAGGGCGCCGTTCTCGCCGTGACGCACGACCGCTACTTCCTCGACAACGTCGCCGAGTGGATTTGCGAGGTCGACCGCGGCAGCCTGTACCCCTACAAGGGCAACTACTCCACGTACCTCGAAACCAAGGCCGCCCGTATGGCCGCCCAGGGCCAGCGCGACGCGAAGCTCGCCAAGCGCATGCAGAACGAGCTCGAATGGGTGCGCTCGTCTCCGAAGGCTCGTCAGGCCAAGAACAAGGCCCGTCTGGAGAACTATGACCGCATGGTGGCCGAGGCCTCGCAAAGCAAGAAGGTCGACTTCACTGACATTCATATTCCCGTGGGTCCGCGCCTGGGCGCCGAGGTGCTCAACGTTGAGCACCTGCATAAGGAATTCGACGGCCGCGTGCTCATCGATGATTTGTCGTTCAGCCTGCCGCGCAACGGCATTGTGGGCGTTATTGGTCCCAACGGCGTGGGCAAGTCGACGCTGTTCAAGATGATCGTCGGCAAAGAACAGCCCACCTCGGGCGAGCTGAAGCTAGGCGAAACCGTGCAAATCTCGTACGTCGACCAGAACCGCGAGGGCATCGACGGCAACAAAACGCTGTGGGAAGTCGTGTCCGACGGCCTCGACTACATGCAGGTGGGCGAAACCGAGGTTCCGAGCCGCGCATACGTGTCGGCATTCGGCTTCAAGGGCTCCGACCAGCAGAAACCCGCCGGCGTGCTTTCCGGCGGCGAGCGCAATCGCCTGAACTTGGCGCTCACGCTCAAGCAGGGCGGCAACCTGCTGCTGCTCGACGAGCCCACCAACGACCTCGACGTCGAAACGCTCGAGAGCCTCGAAGAGGCGCTCATGGAGTTCCCGGGCTGCGCGGTTGTCACGAGCCACGACCGTATGTTCCTCGACCGCATTGCCACGCATATTCTGGCATGGGAAGGCACCGACGAGAACCCCGGCAACTGGTTCTGGTACGAAGGCAACTTCGACAGCTACCAGAAGAACCGCGTCGAGCGTCTGGGCGAAGAGGCTGCCAAGCCGCATCGCATCCATCGCAAGCTCACCCGCGACTAAGCGACTTATTTTGAAGCGCCGCTCTTATGGGCGGCGCTTTTTTGTGCGATTCGCTCTTCATTTAGGTTTTAATGAACGAAAGCAGTCAACAACGACGGAAAGGCGCATGCTCCATGTCTACAACCATCAAAGGCATCGTATCGGCGATGCGCGCATGGCACGATGGCTCGTGGGACGATATCTGCGATTGCTGCGGCATGTGCTGCTACGAACGCGAGGTTGACGAATATGGGGACGTCGCCGTCGACCTTTCGGCGCCGTGCGAGTTCCTCGACGAATCCACGCGCCGCTGCACCGTCTACGAGAATCGCTTCGACGAATGCGAGCGATGTTGCCGCCTTACCCCGCGCATCGCGCTTTTCGGCGACCACTTGCCGCCGAGCTGCGCCTACGTGCGCGCGTTTCGTCGGTAGGCGAGTGGTTCCTTCGAAGTTGCTTCTGAAATCGCTTCGATAACCGCGAAACCCCGCGCGCGGAATGCGCGCGGGGTTTCGTTTTTTGGGAACCCTCTAACAGGCGGCCTCCTCAAGGCATTGCCGAATTGTGTCGGCGATCAGTCTCTTTCGTGGCGCGTCGTCGTCGAGGGCGTATGCAATGCATACGGTTTCAGTGGGCGCGTTCTCGAATGGTACGCATACGATGCCGTTCTGTTCTTTGCCGAACAGCACGCTTGGGCGTGGTCGAATCGCAATGCCGCGACCTGCCGCTACGTTAATGTCGATATCGCTCAAATCATCCATGTACAAAATAGAGGAAGCGGGAATGTGCACGGCTCGTAGGTCGTTCATGAGCCGTGCGTACGATTCGGGGTAGCGGTTCGGCGGCGCGAGCAGAATAGTTTGCGTTCGCAGCATATTCCACGAAACGCGAGGCAGGCGCGCAAGGGGATGCCCTGTGCTCATGAGACAGCAGCGCTGCACGTTGAAGAGGGGAATCGATTCGAGCTCGGGCATCTTTTCGACGTCGTTTTCGAGTGTGATGGTCAAATCGGCTACGCCCTGCTCGACCATGACCAGCGAATTCACTTTGTCGGACATTGTGAGCATCACGTCTTCGTTCGGCAGTTTCTTCTTCAGTTCGCGCGAGGTGTTCACCATGAGCGTGCGGTCGAAGATCGATGGTGGCCAGGCAAGCGTGAGCCGATTGGTTTTGGCCGCCGCAAAGCCGCGCGCCTCTTCGAGCGCATTTTCCAGGCGCGTGTTTATTTCAATGAGGTTGCGATAGAGCGATTCGCCTGCTGGTGTGAGCGATACGCCCCTCGCCGCCCGCACGAATAAGTCGAAGCCGAGCTCCTGCTCGAGCGACTTTATTTGATAAGTGAGCGCGGGCTGCGTGACGTAGAGCGCCTGGGCGGCTTTGTGAAAGTTCAAATACGTGGCTGCTTGAATGAAGCTGCTTACTTGCTTGTCGTTCATCGCGTTTCCCGCATTACGCCTTACTGATAAATAACTCTTATCAAGATTACTGAATACTTAAATCATCACCAGGTATTTTATGGAAATAGAATCATTCTCGTCAATCGGTTTGATTGAATCCATTACGAGGAAGGGAATTACCATGAAGGAAATGGGCATCTCTCGCCGCGGCTTTTTGGGGATGGGCGCGGCCTCGCTTGCAGCTGCAGGCATGGCTTCTCTTGCTGGCTGCGCGCCGCAGGCGAAATCGGCCGACGATTCATCGAAGAAGGGCGACGCGAGCGCCGAGGCTTCAGCCGACTGGCTGGGCGAAGCCCCCGAAATCGCGGAATCTGACATCAAGGAAACCATCGATACTGAGGTTTTGTGCATTGGCGCCGGCATCGCGGGCCTCATTACTGCAGCCCAGGTGGGTGAAGGCGGCGGCAAGGCCATCGTCGTCGAGAAACTTGGCAATCCGAGCACGTTCCGTACTGACATTGGCGGCATCGACACCAAAATCCAGCTCGCCCAGGATGTTCATGTGGACAAAGCGGGCGTCATCAACGAGATTCAGCGCTATTGCTCTGGCCAGGCCAACGGGCGCTTGCTGAAAATTTGGGCCGACGAGAGCGGCGAAGCTGTCGACTGGGTCATTGATTTGCTTGAAGAAGCGGGCATCGAGGTGTACTTGGAGACCGACCCGGGTGCGTCTGACATGATTTACAAGGAATGGACTGTCACTCACGGATTTAATGACGCTTCGGGCGCAATGGACGCATTGGTGGCTCGCGTTGAGGGCACGGGCGGCGTAATTAAGTACAACTGCCCCATGGTGAAACTTGAGCGTGAAGAAGGCGGCCGCGTAACCGGCGCTATTTGCCAGGATGGTAAGGAAGGCTATGTGCGCATCAACGCTTCCAGGGGCGTTGTGGTTGCGACGGGCGGATTCGCAAACAACATGGATATGCTCAAGGCTCTTGTGCCCGACATGTTCGAGCAGTGCGTCATGAAGGAAATGACCCCCAGCCAGGACGGTGATGGTATTAAGGCGAGCCTCTGGATTGGTGCCGACATGGACCCCGATGGCTTCGCCCAGGCTTTCGAGCGCGGGTGCGTGCCGTTCGAGGGCGAATACGAGGGTCCGAGCGAAGATGGCCAAATTTGGTGGCCGGGCAGCCAGCCTTTCCTCCGCGTGACGCGTAGGGGTGAACGCTTCTCCAATGAATCGACTCCGTACGATTTCGCGATGTGGGCAATTCGCGAGCAGCACGACAACACGTGGGTCGAAATTTTCGATGCGAATTGGCAAGACCAAATCGCGCAGTTCAAGACCGTGGGTTGCTCTCGTATTATCGACCCGGGTACTATGCCCGGCTGGGAACCCACCATGCCCATGGAAGCGATTTGCGGCATGCTTGAGGCTTACGTGGAACAGGGCTATATCAAGAAGGCCGACACCATTGAAGAGCTTGCCGAAGCCATTGGCTGCGACTCCAAGACGCTTTCGGCGACCATCGAGCGTTACAACGAGCTGTGCGACAAGGGCGTTGACGAGGACTTCTACAAGGAAAGCTCCCGCATGGCTGCTCTGACCACCCCGCCGTATTACGCGGCCCGCATCGGTGGCATGCTGCTTTCTTCGGGTAGCGGCCTTACGGTGAACACCGAGCTTCAGGTTCTTGACAAACAGGGCGAGGCTATCGAAGGCCTGTACGCCGTTGGCAACGACTGCGGTGGCACTTACGCGCGCACGTATCCCTCGCGCGTCGCCGGCCTCACTATGGGTCGCAACGTGACCTTCGCGCGTCGCATTGCAAAGGAACTCACTGAGAAATAATTACTCGTATTGCTTAATGCATTGCCCCTCCCAAAAGCCCGCGTGCTCACGCATACGGGCTTTTCTATTGTTGGCAGGAAACGTTTCGTCGGCTTGCGCGCTTCTTTGCATGATTTCTCTTCTGGAGGGCGGGGCGGCTGCGATGCGCGGGCGTTATGGGAAATGTGCGCAGCGCTTGTTGTTTGCTATGTTGCCGGCGGTCGCCCTGTTTTGAAACGCCCTTTACAAGTGCTTAGACATGCTTTGATACAATAAAGTTATTCTGTAGATGCACGTCAAAGGGGCTTTTATGAGCAACGATCCCATTTCGACCGACGAAACGCAAATCACGCTTACCCTGCCCGAACGCGTGGGTATGGAACAAATCGTGGGCCCTTCCGATTGCGTATTGCGCGAGGTGAAGCGGGCGTTTTCGGCGCGTATCACCGTTCGCGGCGATACCATCGCGCTTTCGGGCGATGCTGCGGAAGTGCAAAGCCTCACGGCACTGTTCAGCGATTTCATTAAGATGGCCGCTGCGGGAAGCGACCCCACGATCGATGACGCGCGCCGCGCCGTCGAGCTTTTGCGCCAGGGCGAATTCGCGCCGAGCATTTTGCGCGAAGATATCCTGCTCACGTATCGCGGTCGCGCGATTCGTCCGAAAACCGCAGGCCAGAAACGTTACGTCGACGCAATTCGCGAGAATACGGTAACGTTCGGCATTGGCCCTGCGGGCACGGGTAAAACCTATTTGGCCATGGCTATGGCCGTGGCCGCGCTCAAGCGCAAAGAAGTCAATCGCATCATTCTTACGCGCCCCGTTGTCGAGGCGGGCGAGAACCTGGGCTTTTTGCCGGGCACGCTCACCGAGAAAGTTGATCCCTACATTCGTCCGCTTTACGACGCCCTGTTCGATATGACCGATATGGAACGCGCCCGCGAACTCATTGAAGGCGGCGTTATCGAAATCGCGCCGCTCGCATTCATGCGCGGCCGCACGTTCAACGACAGCTTCATCATTCTCGACGAAGCGCAAAACACCACGCCCGAGCAAATGAAGATGTTCCTTACGCGTTTAGGCTTCAATTCGAAAATGGTTATTACGGGCGACGTGACCCAGGTCGACCTGCCGCACGGATATTCGGGCCTCAAGGGTGTGCGTCGTATTCTTGAAGGTGTGGAAGACATCGCCTTTCGCGACCTTACCGGACGCGATGTGGTGCGACACAACCTTGTCGCACGAATTGTAGAAGCCTACGAAAGGGCCGCTGAAAGCAGATAATCCCCAGCCGTTGGCTCGTCGTGCGGCAATTCGTCGAGAGCAGATACCTGAGCTCGCACGAACAGCCCACTGGGCTGTTCGGCTCGTGCGGACAGCTCTCGCCAAATCGCCGCACGGCGAGCCGGGGCGACATCGAAGCCATCATGGGTTTGCTTGCGTGTTTTCCTATTCTTGTGAGAGCGTGAATTTGTGCGTTGGGCATGCCTGGAGCAACTTTTCCGCACGAGCCGAAAGCCACTTAATGTGGCTTTCGTGCGAGTCAAGACTTGTTGCGGAAGGTATACCCAACGCACAAATTCCCCAGTACAATACGCATAATCATAAAGCCGCGAACTGAGCCGTTCGTCGATGAGAGAAAGAGAGTCATTCATGACTGAAGAATTCCGCAGTGGATTCGTTACCCTGGTAGGCCGCCCGAATGCCGGCAAATCTACCCTTATCAATGCTGTGGTGGGTCACAAGGTTGCCATTACCTCGAACACCGCGCAAACCACCCGCCATCGTTTCCGCGCCATTGTCACCCGCGACGATATGCAAATGATTATGGTCGACACGCCGGGCATGCACAAGCCCCACGACGCGCTGGGCGAAGAACTCAATACCTCTGCCATCAAGGCCATGGAAGACGTCGACGTGGTGGCATTCCTCGTTGATGCGAGCAAGCCGGTTGGCACGGGCGACGAATGGGTTGCCCGCCAGGTGCGTGAGGTGCGCGGCGCTCGCAAGATTCTCGTGATTACCAAGGCCGACCTTGTGAGCAAGGAAACCGCCATTCAGCAGCTCGAGGCGGCTCGCGCCTTGGGCACCTGGGACGATGAAGTGGTGCTTTCTTCCAAGAACGGCTTCAACGTCGAAGGTTTCGTGCAGGCCGTTGCGAAATGGCTGCCCGAAGGCCCGAAGTGGTTCCCCGAAGATATGGACACCGACCAGCCCTTCGAGGTGCTCGTCGCCGAGTTCATTCGCGAGAAAATCCTGCGCAGCTATCGCGACGAGGTTCCTCACTCCATCGGTGTCGTTGCCGACCAAATGACCTACGACCGTAAGAAGGACATGTATCGCATTTTCGCGAACGTCTACGTCGAGCGTGACAGCCAGAAGGGCATCATCATTGGCAAGGGCGGCGAAGCCATTAAGAAGGTCGGCATCGAAGCCCGCCGCGACCTTGAGCAAATGCTCGGTTGCAAGGTGTTCCTCGATATGCAGGTGAAAGTGAAGAAGAACTGGCGCCGCGACCTGAACCAGATTCGTCGTTTCGGCTACGGGGAAGGCATGTAGGCCATGGCGAAGTACTGTTCGTGGTGCGGCGAGCCGCTCGAGCCAGGCGCGCGTTATTGCGCTGAGTGCGGCGCGCGCGTGCTCGAGAGCGTGAGGGTCACCGGCAAAGGCGACAGCGACCCCATGCGCGGGCTTGACATCGTGGGCGGCAATCCCATTCCCGCCAGCAAAACCACCAAGCTCGATTTGGGTACCCTCGAGGCGCTCAAACTGCGCGACAGCCTGCCAGGCGACGATGAGCCCACGCAGGCAAAGCCCAGCTCGGCGAGTGCTTCTGCAGCGCGTTTCGGCGGAGCGAAGACGACTTCCCTCGAGATCCCCGAGGTCGTCGAAGCTCCTGAAATTATCGCTGTGCCCGAGGTGGGAGATGTCTGCGGGCCGGCGGCCGATCGCGGCGCTTCGGGCGCTTTCGAGAATGTAAGCGATCATGACGCCGAAGCGCGTTCCGTGGCGGCTGAACAAGCGGGCTCCGCTGACGTTGCGGGCGCGTCCGATGCCGATGGAGAGGTCGAGACAGGGGCTTCTTCCGAGACGTTTGAAGTCGATGCCGCCGATGCGACCGACGTCACTGAGTCTGAAGAGGCCCGCAAATCAGAAGAAGCTCTCGCCGATGAGGCGATTGAGGTTGCGGAAGATGACGAGCCTTCGGATGCATTGCGAGCCGAAGCGGCTGGCGGCGAAGCGGATGCGGAAACGCTCAAGGGCGACGCCGCGGCCGAAGGCGTCGAACCTGCTGAATCGGACGATGCGTCTGGCGAACAGCCTGTGTGCGGCACCGATTCCGAGTGCGACCATGCCGAAAGCGAAGCCGACGCCAAGAACGATGTGGCCGGACCTGCTAAAGCCGACGCGTCCAAACCTGCTCCCTCCAGCGAAGAGCCTTCCGACGCCGCGTCCAAGCCGACTGCCGTATTCGATTTCGACGACG
The DNA here is from genome assembly GCA_934661005.1 of uncultured Slackia sp. GTDB lineage: Bacteria > Actinomycetota > Coriobacteriia > Coriobacteriales > Eggerthellaceae > Slackia. Next base: position 17,447 of record CAKUIK010000015.1, on the reverse strand, counting down.
AGCACGAAGCGGTGCCCGTGATTCCTCGCGAGGCTCAGGCGGCCGCGGCAAAACCTGGCCCCATCAGCTTCGACGGAACCGACACGCTTGTGTTGCCGAGCGATGCGCAGCCCAAGCATTTCGGCCTTGACAGGCCCGATTTGCAGGCGCGCAAACGCAAGCGCATCCTCATCGCGCTGTGCTGCGTTATCGCGGTGCTCGCGATTGCTGCGTGCGTGCTGGCTTATTTCCGCTTTGGCGGGCAAACTGGCCAGAGCAACGCCTCACAGCAGGGTCAAACGCAGCAGGAAGCTCCGGCAGCTTCCTCGGAAGAAAACGAGAAGCCCGAAGCCAAGATAGATGAGGAGGCGGCCAAGGCTTCTGCCGAAGCGGAGGCGCTTGCTCGCGAGCAGTCGACGCCGACCGAGGAACAGATTTTCCAAACGCTCTCGAGCGAGTATTCGGCTCTTGATGGCTACAGCAATCGAATCGTGAGCTGCGTGGACGACTTCAACAGCTGGTACATCGCGCGCGACATGAACAAGCGTCAGGCATCGCAGGCGACGGCCGAAAAGGTGAAGAGCGATCTTGAAGCCGCCAAGGCCGAAATCGAGAGCCTGAAGGTTTCCAGTAGCTCGCCGTATGCGACCGATGCCGCCAACCTCATTGAACTCTACGATTGCCAAATCGGCCGCATCACGTCGCTGACCGACGCGTGGGCCGTAAGCGTGCAGTACGAAGTTCCCTCGGAGCACCAAGACGAGATTCTTGCGGCGCTGTCGGCGAACTATGTGGGCGGCAACAACCCCTACCTTGAGCGCTACGATGAGCTATACCCGTCTGCCAAGCCGGTCTTAAAATAGCGTTCTCAACTGCAGTTATATGGGCTATCTACAAAACAGATAGCGAATCATCGATTATTCCAAGAATCGCCCGTCGAAAAAGCGGGCGATTTTTATTGACGCGCTCAATCCATCAGGTAGTATACGCAGCTATGAATACGATTTCCGCACATATCATGTCCATGAGCGCATGCGAGATGCCCAAGCCTGGGTGCCCGCGTTCGTGCGCTGACACTCAGGCGTAATGCCCGCGGCCTAGCCGCGCATATCTCTGCGGAACTGCTCCATTTTCTATCTCTTTATTGAGGCATCATGATTGTTTTAGATCACCTTTCGAAAACCTACGTCGGCTCGGCTGGCGCGCACGAAGCGCTGTGCGACATTAATTTGCATGTCGAGGCGGGTGATGTGTTCGGCATTATCGGCCAGTCGGGCGCGGGCAAGTCGACGCTCGTTCGCTGCATCAATTTGCTCGAGCGTCCCACGGCGGGCCGCGTGCTTATCGACGGCGCCGACGTGACCGATTATTCGGGCAAGCAGCTCATCGACCTGCGCCAGTCCATCGGCATGATCTTCCAGAATTTCAGCCTGTTCGCTCAGCGCACGGTGCTGCGCAATGTCACGTTCCCGCTTGAGCTTCACGGCACGCCGAAGAAGCAGGCCGAAGCTCGCGCGCTTGAGCTGCTCGAACTCGTGGGTCTTGCTGGCAAGGCGAACAATTACCCCAGCCAGCTTTCGGGCGGCCAGCAGCAGCGCGTCGCCATTGCGCGCGCCCTTGCGTCCAACCCGAAGATCATGCTGTGCGACGAGGCCACGAGCGCGCTCGACACGCTTACGACGCATTCGATCCTAGGTCTTCTGCGTGACATCAACAAAGAACTTGGCGTCACCATGGTCGTTATCACGCACTCCCTTTCGGTTGCCGAGCAAATTTGCAACAAGGTTGCCGTTATCGAAGCCGGCAGCATTGCCGAGCAAGGCAAAACCGCCGATGTGTTCGGCAATCCGCAAAGTGCCGCAACGCGTCTGCTTATCGAGGCCGACCAGGGCTTCGCGTGTGCGAAAGGGGGCAACTAATGGAAACGATCAACGCATTCATCGCCCAATACGGCGCACTCATGGCGCAGGGCACGTGGGACGCCATCGTCATGACTGTGCTCTCGACGCTGTTTGCCTACGTCATTGGCATTCCGGTAGGCGTTCTGCTTGTTTTGACCGAGCCGGGCGGCCTGCACCCGCATCGCGTTTTCAATAGCGTGCTCGGCTGGGTGGTGAACATCATGCGCTCGATTCCGTTCATCATCCTTATCGTGTTCATGATTCCGTTCACGCGCGCCATTGTGGGCACTTCGCTCGGCGTGGGTGCGGCGATTGTTCCGCTTACCGTGTCGGCCGCACCCTTTGTGGCACGCATGGTTGAGCAAAGCCTCGCCGAAATCGACGGCGGCCTCGTCGAAGCCGCACAAAGCTTCGGCGCGAGCACGTGGCAAATCATCAGCAAGGTGCTTCTGCCCGAAAGCATGCCGTCTTTGGTGCGCGGCCTGTCCATCACGTTCATCACGCTGTTCGGCTTCGTGGCTATGGCCGGCACGGTGGGCGCGGGAGGCATTGGCGACATCGCAATTCGCTACGGCTACCAGCGCTACCAAGATGACGTCATGGTTGTGGCGATCGTGCTGTGCGTGATTATCGTGCAAATCGCCCAAAGCATTTGTTCGGCCATCGCCCGCAAGATCGACCACCGCGTTCGCTAATCATTTTTCCGCATAGTTTTCCCAGGTCATGTATTGGCCTTGGATTTGTGCATCCAAATTGCGTTCATTTCCTTTAGGGAATTTGAATAGGGAAGGGAAGCGCCCAGGCGCTTCGAAGGTGCGAGCCGTTTGGCCCGCAAGAAGGAAAGGGTTTCGCTATGAACCTGAAAAACGTTGTGCGCATCGCTGCATGCGCCGCTGCCACGGGCGTGCTCGCCCTGGCGCTCTCTGGCTGCGGTTCTTCGTCGTCGTCGCAGCTCCAAATCGCCGTTCCGTCCGACGCCACCAACGAAGCTCGCGCGCTTCTGCTGCTGCAGGACGAGGGCTTGCTCACGCTCAACGACGGAGCGGGCCTTACGGCTACCACCAACGACATCAAGGAAAACCCCTACAACATCCAGTTCGTCGAGACGGAAGCCGCGAGCGTTCCCCGCACGCTTTCCGACGTTGACGCTGCTGTGATCAACGGCAACTACGCTTTGGGCGCAGGCCTTGACCCCTCGACCGCTTTCGCCGCTGAGGGTGCCGACTCCCAGGCCGCTAAGGAATACGGCAACGTCGTGGCCGTTCGCTCTGGCGACGAGAAGTCTGCCAAGACCGAGGCCTTGCTCGCCGCGCTGCAGAGCCAGAAGGTTTCCGACTTCATCACGAACACCTACTCTGGCACCGTCGTGCCCGTGTTCACCGTTGTTGACGACATTCCGCAGGCAACCGGCGATGACACCACCATTAAGGTTGGCGCTTCGCCCACGCCTCATGCCGAGATTCTGAACGCCGCGAAAGACCTGCTCGCCGCCAAGGGTTGGACGCTCGAGGTCGTTGAGTTCACCGACTACGTGCAGCCCAATGTCGCCCTTTCCGACGGCAGCCTTGATGCGAACTACTTCCAGCATCAGCCCTACCTCGACAACTACAACGAGGAAAACGGCTCCGACCTGGTTGGCGTCGCCAAGATCCACTTCGAGGCCATGGCTCTCTACGGTGGCAAGGCCGCAAGCCTCGACGACCTGAAGAAATAATCGCTGTCGATTCTTCATATCGTGCCGCAAGCCGCTCTTCGGAGCGGCTTGTTTTGCGCTAGGGCGTAAGCAGCACCTTGCGCGCACGGAAAAGGCTTCCACTGGGAGACCTTGCGCATTTTGCAGCCTTTGCGTGATGTTCAGTCGCCGTTGCAAACGAAAAGGGCTCCCGGATGGGAGCCCTTGCGTGCGCTATTGGTCGTTGTCGAAGAGGTTTTGGTGCTGCACAATCGCGAGGTCAGAAATCGCTTCGGCAGACGAGCTGTCGGCGTCGTCGTTCCAATGCCACACGCCTTCTGAATCCATGTAGCCGTTCAGGTTGATTGCCGGCAGCGATTGCTTCGTGGCGTAAAGGAACGCGAAATACTCGCTAAGCGGTAGGCCAGCCGTTTTCAGCGTGGTCGCCGCCAGATAATTCAGGCTCGTGTCGCCGCCGTGTCGCACGTGGCGCGAAAGCTGCTCGCTGTTCGTCCACAGCATATAGGGCGTGACGTAGCGCTGCTGGGCGTCGTCGACGGTCGGTTCTTCGTCGGAATCGCCGGTGGGCGCGAGCTGCTCGACGAATCCCGGCTGGTGGTCGCCGAACAGCACGACCACGATGGGCTCTTCGCGCTGCGCAAGCTTCGCCAAGAATGTCGCCAAATCAGCGTCGGCGCGCGCGATGGCCGTGACGTATTCGTTGACTTCAGCCGATTCCTCGCCGTTCATATCGACGTGCATCAGGTCTTCTTCGGCAATCGTGCCCGTGTCGTAGCCGCCATGGTTGGCGATGGTCACGTCGAAGATGAACTGCGGCTCCTCGCTTTCGTCGAGCAGCTGAAGGATTTTTTCGTAGGTGGCCGCATCTGAGACCATATCGCGGAAATATTCGGCGCCCTCGAAGCTCGTGATGTCGTAGAACTCGTCGAACCCGAGCTGATCGTACACGCGATCGCGTCGCCAATTCTGCGCGTCGGCGGGGTGAATGGCACTGGTGGCGTAGCCGATCGATTTCAAATACGACGCGATGTTGTCGACGCCTTCAAGGTTGTAAAGCATGTAGGGGTACACGCCCGGCCCCAAAAGGCCCATGCTCGACCCCGTGAGGAACTCGAACTCGCTGTTGCACGTGCCGCCGCCCATTGCCGAAACGTAGACGTTGCCCGTGGCAATCGTTCCCGCATACGTCGAGAAGGGCACAGGGCCGCCGTAGCTTTCCGCCAGCTGCGGGTATGTGGAAATGTCGGAATACGTTTCGTTCATGATGGCGATGATGGTGGGCCGCACATCGGGGTCGGTGGCTTCGGCGGCGCTTACCACATGCGGATCATCGATGATCTCGTCGACGGTTTCGGTCGCGGCTTTCTGGGTGCGAAGCTCGGCGGCGCGCGATTCGGAATAGCCCTCGGGTTCGTGCGGCGAAAGCTTTTGGGCGCGTTGCGCGAAGCAGAGAAGCGAGCCCTGCGCCTGGTAGGAATCGAGGCTGCTCCACACATCGACGTTGACCTTCAGGTCGTTTTCGATGTTGACCGTCGAGAAGCCGATGCTGCACGCGACAAGGGCAACGGCGCCAAGGGCGGTGTTTGCAATGGTGGCCTTGCGAGTGTGCTTGGTGGGCGGAACAACCACGATAGCCGCGAATGCGACGAGCATTACGGCAATGCAGAATGCGAGCGTGTTGTCGATTGCGTATTCGTAGCCGCCGCCAACCGAGGCCGCGGTATGAATGGCGAGCACGTCGGAAGGCAGAACGGGCTGGCCTTTGAATTGCGCGACGAAGTGGTTGGCCACGCCGCTTACGAAGCATGCCACAAGAAACGCGATCATGGCCCCCTTCGTGCGCTGGCCCAGGAAATACACCACGGTATATATGAGCGCCAAAACAATGAGGCTCAAAACCACCCATTGGGTTCTCATTTGGTTCAATATAGTGTTATAGGGCGCTTCCATAAGCCAGAAGCCCACGGGTATACACGCGATGGTCACGATGGGGCGTGCGCGGTCGAGCACGCTGCCGAACCTCTCGCGCAGTTGCGCGCGAAACGCCAGGGCGCATGCGAGCAAGGCTGCACATATGAGGAATACGCATGCAATGGGTAGTGATATATGCAAAGCGAGCATAGATGGCTCCGTTTCTTTAAAGCGGGGCGCAGCTCGAAGGAATCGACGAGCGCGCATGCCCCCGTCTGGGCATTGGGCGCGTTTCTGCGCGTTGTGGGTGCTTCTCGATTTCCGTCAGCTGCACGGGCTATACTTTACGGAGTGCAACCTCATGCCGCCCATGTGCGCGGCGCAAGCAGCCGAAATTGGTCTCGAAGGACGTATTATGCCAAAGAAAATCGCCGTTATCGACGGCAATTCGCTCATGCACCGTGCCTATCATGCGGTGCCGGCCACGATGAACGCGCCTGATGGCACGCCCACGAATGCCGCGTTCGGCTTTCTGTCCATGTTCCTGAAGTTCTACGAAATGGCGCGCCCCGATGCCGTAGTGTGCGCGTTCGATGCCGGCCGTCCGGCGTTTCGCATGGAGGCGCTCGAGCAGTACAAGGCGCAGCGCCCTCCGATGGATGCAGAGCTTAAGGCGCAATTCCCGATTATCGAGCATTTGCTCGAATCGATGAACGTGCCCGTTATTCGAGTGAAGGGTTGGGAAGGCGATGACGTGTTGGGCACGGTGTCGGCCCGCGACGAAGAGCTGGGATACGAAACCCTGCTCGTGAGCGGCGATAAAGACGTCTACCAGCTCGTGACCGATCGCACGCACGTGGTTACCACGAAAAAGGGCATTACCGATGTGGCGATTTATGGTCCCGCCGAAGTCGAGGAGCGCTACGGCGTGACGCCCGCGCAGTTCCCCGATTTCTTGGGCTTGAAGGGCGATTCGTCCGACAACATTCCTGGCGTGCCCGGCATTGGCGACAAAACCGCCGCGAAGCTTCTGCAGAACTACGGCAGCATCGATGGCATTTACGACAATCTCGACAAGCTCAAGGGCAAGCAGCTGCAAAACCTTACCGAGCATAAGGAAGACGCGTACACGAGCCGCCGCGTTGCGACTATCGTGCGCGATGTGGAATTCGACCTCGACTTGGAGGGGATGAAATTCCCCGATTTCGACAGCACGAAAGTTGTCGAGGCTTTTGGCGAGGTGCGTTTCAACGCGCATTTGGCCAAGGTGCTCGCTCTTGCCGGCGCCGACGAATCGCTTGCCGCACCCGCCGCGCTCGAGCTGCCCAGCTTGGCGCCCGTCGTGGGCGATTATGCGCACGACGCCCTGAAAACAGCTATGGAACACGACGTGTGCCTGGGCGTGGAATTCCTCATTGAGGCGCAGGAAAGCCTGTTCGCCGAGCCACACCGCCTGTTTGTGGGCCTGCCCGATTCGGTGCTCATGTTCGAGGGCGAAGATGCCCACGAGACGTTTGCGGAAATCGTGCGCTCGGGCCGCTTCTGCGCGCTCGATTGCAAGCGCGCGTTGCAGGAAATCTATCCGGTCGATTCTGCGGAAGCGGCGCTCATCAATGCATCCGAGATGCGCGCGGCGCGCTTCTTCGACATTGGTTTGGCCGCATACCTGCTGAATTCGAACGTCACGAAATATGAATACAGCTCTCTGTGCGATGCCTATTTGGGGGCCGCGCTGCCCGAATGCGAAGACGAGCGAGCTCAGGCTGCGACGCATGCTTTGGTCGCGCACCGCTTGGCCGACGCGTTGCGCGAGGCGCTTGAGCGCGATGGTTCGCTCGAGGTGTATGAGCGCATCGACTTGCCGCTCGTTTCAACGCTCGCGCAAATTGAACGCGTGGGCGCGCGCATCGATGTCGACAAGCTTGCCGGCATGGCGCAGGAAACCACGACCGAACTTGAGGAGCTGCGCTCCGAGATTTTCGAGCTTGCAGGCGAGGAGTTCAACGTCGATTCGCCCAAGCAGCTCGGCCATATTCTGTTCGAGGTGCTCGAGCTGCCGGCGGGCAAGAAGAACTCGCGCGGCTATTCCACCGATGCGAAAACGCTCGGCAAGCTCGTGGACGTGCATCCCATTGCTGCCAAGGTGTTGCGCTATCGCGAACTTGCGAAAATGAAATCCACCTACCTCGATGCCCTGCCGCGCATGCGCCGCATCGACGGTCTGGTGCATACGAGCTTCAACCAAACGGTCACCACCACGGGCCGTTTGTCATCGAGCGACCCGAACCTGCAGAATATTCCCGTGCGCACCGATTTTGGCCGCCGCGTGCGCGCTTGCTTTGTGCCGCTGCGCGAGGGTGATGTGTTCGTTTCGGCTGACTACTCGCAAATCGAGCTTCGCCTGCTCGCGCATCTGTCGGGCGATGAGCACCTGATCGATGCGTTCTGCTCGGGCGCCGACTTCCATGCCAACACCGCCGCGCGCGTGTTCGGCGTTCCCGTGGAAGAGGTTACCCCGCAGCTGCGTAGCCGCGCGAAGGCCGTGAACTTCGGCATCGTTTACGGCCAGCAGGCGTTCGGCTTGGCGCAAAGCCTGGGGATCGGTTTCAAAGAGGCTCAAGATATGATCGACCGCTATTTCGAGGCTTACCCGCGCGTGCGTGCTTACCTCGATGAAACGGTTGAAGAAGCGAAAGCATGCGGGTTCGCCACCACGATGTTCGGCCGTAAGCGCCATATTCCCGAGCTGAAGGCGAGCAACAAAATGCAGCGCAGCTTCGGCGAGCGCACGGCGATGAACCACCCCATGCAGGGCAGCGCGGCCGACATTATCAAGCTCGCCATGAACGAGGTTGAACGCCGCCTGGTCGCCGACGGCTTCGAAGCGAAGCTCATGCTGCAGGTGCATGACGAACTTGACTTCAGCGTGCCTGCGGGCGAGGTGGAGCGCCTTTCCGACATGGTTGCGAGCGTCATGGATTCGGTTGTGGAGCTTAAAGTTCCGCTTATCGCCGAAGTAAGCAGCGGCGAGAACTGGGCCGAAGCGCACTAAACGTTGTTTGGCTGAAGGCAGCGTGAAGGGCAGGCGAGGGCGGCCGCAGAGCCGATGACGGGCACAGCAGGCTACCGCTCGCCTTCGGCTCGCTATGCGCCTGCTTGGCGGTGTTCAACTTTGGAATGAAGAACAAGTTTGAACACCGACGCCCTCTATCGGCCCCGCAGCCGCCCTCGCCTGCAGAAACCGCGCAGTGCCCCATTTGAAACTTCGGCTCGCTACCGCTTAGCCCTTTTCGCCCCTCAACTGATGGACGAGGAACAATGGCGAGCAAAGACGAGTAGGCGGAAGCCGAGTAGGGCCCCATTTGGGACCGTCTGCGCTCAAACATGGTTTTCGCTTAATGTTAAGCGCAGCCAAGCGAGCGCATAGCGAAGCCCGCAGGGCGAAGCGGTAGCGAGCTGTGGCCCCAAATGGGGCCCTACTCGGCTTCCGCCGGCGAGAAGAGGAAAACTTGTGACGAGTCCACAAAACCCCTCTTGTCAAACGAATTTCGCGGCGTATAATAGCGGAGTTTGCTGTATTGGCGCGACTTGGCGGTAACCGTTTCCCACCGCTCACGTGCGCTGTACAAACGGCAAGCGAAGTAAACGTAGAGGTTCATTTGAGCCCCGCAAAACCAAGGAGAAACATACATGTACGCTATCGTTAAGACTGGTGGCAAGCAGTACAAGGTTGCTGCTGGCGACATCCTCGTCACCGAGAAGCTTCAGGGCGAAATTGGCGACAAGGTTGAGCTGCAGGCTATCGCTGTTGTCGACGGCACCAAGGTTGTCGCTGACCCGGCTGAGGCTGCCAAAACCAAGGTTGTGGCTACCATCGTTGATCAGTTCAAGGGCGACAAGGTCCTCGTCTTCAAGTTCAAGAAGCGCAAGAACTACAAGAAGCTGCGCGGCCATCGCCAGCTCCACACTCGTCTGAAGATCGAGAGCATCGGCTAGTTAGTTTAGAAGGTAGGTAGATTACTCATGGCTCATAAAAAAGGTCTTGGCTCCACCCGTAACGGCCGCGACTCTCATTCCCAGCGACTTGGCGTGAAGCGCTTTGGTGGCGAGCACGTCATCACCGGCAACATCATCGTTCGCCAGCGTGGCACCCACTTCCATCCCGGCGAGAACGTCGGCCGTGGCAAAGACGACACCCTGTTCGCTCTGTGCGAGGGCACCGTGGAATTCACGAAGAGCACCCGCCGCAACAAGGGCTATCGCCGCTTTGTGCATGTTCGTCCTCTGACCACCGAGAGCGCTGAATAGCCTCACGCAACCAGAGGGGTTTCATAAGGGGAGGAAAAAGCTCGTCGCTTTTGCGGCGGGCTTTTTCCGTATTTGAGGTGTGCGCGCCGTATTGGCGCAGGTGCATGCGTATAATTCGAGAACACGTTTTTTCTTGAAAGAAAGCGCACCGCAAGCCTCAATTCATTGGGCGTCTCATGCGGCGCGGCACAGGCTTGGGCAGGCGGCGCGCAGGCGGCGATATGCCCCAACGATATCGATAGGAACGCTATGTTCGTAGACAAAGTACGCATTTACGTGAAGGGCGGCGATGGCGGCGCGGGCTGCTTGAGCTTCCGCCGCGAGGCGCATGTTCCCAAGGGCGGCCCCGATGGCGGCGACGGCGGCCACGGCGGCAACGTCGTGCTCGAAGCCGATCAGTCGGTCTCCTCGCTGCTCGACTACCGCTTCAAGCATCATTTTAAGGCAACGCGCGGCACTCACGGTATGGGCAAGCGCATGCATGGCGCAACGGGCGACGATCTTATTCTGAAAGTCCCCGTGGGCACGGTGGTGCATGAATATTTCGAAGATAAGAAGGAAACTGGCGAGCTTATCGCCGACCTTACGCACGACGGCGAGCGCGTCATTGTCGCGGAAGGCGGCCATGGCGGCCGCGGCAACATTCATTTCGTGACGTCTACGCGTCGCGCTCCCGCGTTCGCTGAGCTTGGCGAGCCCGCGCAGGAATGCTGGATCGAGCTCGAGATGAAGCTTATGGCCGATGCCGCTCTCGTTGGCGTGCCTTCCGCGGGCAAAAGCTCGCTGATCGCCCGCATGAGCGCCGCCCGACCCAAAATCGCCGACTATCCCTTCACCACGCTCGTGCCGAACTTGGGCGTCGTGCAGGGCGACGAGCACAACTTCGTCGTGGCCGATATTCCCGGCCTTATTGAAGGTGCCCACCAGGGCAAAGGTCTGGGCCACGAGTTCCTTCGCCATATCGAGCGCACTGCGCTCATCGTGCACGTCGTCGACATGACGGGTGGCTATGAGGGTCGTGACCCGGTGGAGGACTATCGCATCATCAACAACGAGCTTGCGATGTACGCCGATGAGCTGGCGCAGCGCCCCCGCATTGTGGTTGCCAACAAAGTCGACGTTCCCGGCACCGAAGACGCCGTGCGCCGCTTGAAGGAAGAAGTGCGCAAAGACGCCATCGCCGCCGCGAACGGCAACGAATTCGCCGACGGCGTCGACGAGGCTTCGCGCGTATTCGAGATTTCCGCGCTCACGGGCAAGGGCGTCGACTCGCTCATTCATGCTATCGCCGACAAGGTGTTCGAGCTGCGTACCGCCGCCAAAGAGGCCCAGGCGGGCGAGGTTCAGTACGATCAGGTGTGGCAGCACAAGCGCGAGCAGCGCGACCGCAGGTTCACCGTGCGCAAGCTTTCCGACGGCATTTTCCGCGTGGAAGGCGTGCAAATCGAACGCATGGTTGTGCAAACCGACTGGGAAAACGATGAGGCGCTGTCGTTCTTGCAGCACCGCTTCAATCGTTTGGGCCTGGAGAAAGAACTGCTCAAGGCGGGCGCTGTGAATGGCGACGAGATTCGCATTCTCGGACGCGCGTTTGAATTTGAGACGGCTGAGTCGACCGAAGACATCTTCGCCGAACTCGACGACTAGCATAGTGAAGGCGTGATGGGCATGGCTGCAGAAACTTCCGCAAGCGCGAAGGCGTACAAGACCGCCGTTATTAAAATCGGCTCGAATACGCTGACCGACGACGAGGGCAAGTGCGACCGCGCTTATCTCGCCGACTTGGCGCATCAGGTTGCGCGTGTGCGCCGCGAGGGCTGGCGCGTGATTATCGTGAGCTCGGGAGCCATTCCGTGCGGGCTTGAGGCGCTGGGTTTGCCATTGCGACGCCCTGACGATATGCCTACCGTGCAGGCTGCTGCAAGCGTTGGCCAGCGCGCGCTTCTTGCCGCATATGACCAGGTGTTTTCGCCATACGGCATGCTTACGTCGCTCGTGCTGCTCACGCGTCGCGATACTGCCGATCGCAACGCCTACCTGCACGCGCGCGACACGTTCCGCCGCCTTGTGGAATTGAACGCCGTGCCCATCGTGAACGAGAACGACACCGTGTCGGTTGAGCAAATCAAGTTCGGCGACAACGACACGCTCGCGGCGCTTGTCGCGTGCCTCGCGAACGCCGACCGCGTCGTTATTCTGAGCGACATCGATGGCCTGTATACGTCGAACCCCAAAACCGACCCGTCTGCCACGCTTATCAAGCGCGTCGATCGCATTACGCCCGAAATTCTTGCCGGCGCGTCGGGCGCAGGCAGCGCTGTTGGCTCGGGTGGCATGATCACCAAGCTTACGAGCGCACGCGTGCTCGGTGCCGCGGGCATTCCGCTCGTCATTTGCAGCGGTCGTGCTGAAGACGCTGTTGTGCGCTCGCTCGCTGACGATCCCATTGGCACGCTGTTCACGGGCGCCGACGTTCCGCACGAAATCACGCCGCGCAAGCTCTGGATCGCCCTGGGCGATTCCGTGAAAGGCTCGCTGCTCGTCGATGAGGGCGCCGCTCGCGCCATCGTCGAAGACGGTGCTTCGCTGCTCGCTGTGGGTGTGAAGAACGTCGAGGGCGAGTTCGAAGCGGAAGACGTGGTCGATGTAATTGATGAAGACGGGTTCGTCATCGGGCGCGGCCTTGCTCGTTGCTCTGCCGAATCGATGCGTTCGGGAAAAGCCGACGTCGCTGTGCATCGCGATGAACTAATCTTGTTCGAGTAAGCAATCGGAGCCGTCTCGTATGGGGGATGCGGCTCCGCCTCGGTCAGTCCTGGCTCGCAGTTGCGCTTCGGCTTTGCCGAGCGGCAACGCGCCCGCTCGGGCGCAGAATTGTGGGATTGAAACGCCCACTGGGCATTTCAACGTGCGGAATCTATCGGATCCGCACGTCAATCCAAGTCAGTGGATTATCCTCCGAAGGAAAACGAGGGCTGTTTCGCATCGGGCATGCGGCTCCGCTTCGGGCAAGTCCTGGCTCGCACGAACAGCCCACTGGGCTGTTCGGCTCGTGCGGAATCTTGCGGATCCGCACGCCCGATGCGAAACGGCGCAGGTGCGTTTGATTGGAGACAAAGATGGCCTCAATCGAAGAATCGGTTCGTGATATTGCGCTTCGCGCGCAGGCGGCTTCGCATGCGGTGGGGCGCGCTTCCGAAGAGGTTCGCAACCAAGCGCTTTTCGCCATGGCTGCATCGCTTCGCGAGCACGTTGCCGACATCGTTGCGGGCAATGCGGTCGACATGGAAGCTGGCGAGGTCGCCGGCATGTCGTCTGGCTTGCTTGACAGGCTCTATTTGGACGAAGGCCGCATTCATGCCATGGCCGATGCCCTCGAATCGCTTGCCGGCTTGCCCGACCCGTTGGGACGCGTGCTCGAGCACCGCGAATTGGAAGGCGGCATCGACCTTACGCGCGTGAGCGTGGCTCTGGGCGTTGTCGCCATGGTGTATGAGGCTCGTCCAAACGTCACGGCCGACGCTGCGGGCATTTGCCTGAAGTCGGGCAACGCGTGCGTGCTGCGCGGCGGCTCGCAGGCCCTTCATTCCAACGCGGCCATCGTTTCCGCGTTGCGCCAGGCGGTCTCTTCCGTGGGGCTTCCCGCCGATTGCATTTCCTTCATCGAGACTACCGATCGCAGCGCGACCGATGCGCTCATGCAACTTCACGGCATTGTCGATGTGCTTATTCCGCGCGGCGGAGCTGGCCTTATTCGACATTGCATCGAATGCTCGAGGGTTCCTGTCATCGAAACGGGCACGGGCAATTGCCATACCTATGTGCACGAAACGGCCGATTTCGACCGCGCTTGCGCCATTCTGCTGAATGCGAAAACGCAGCGCGTGGGCGTATGCAATGCGTGCGAATCGCTTCTGGTCGATGAATCCATCGCTGCCGACTTCCTGCCGAAGGCTTTGGCCGCGCTCGCGCGTGCCGGCGTGACGATTCATGGCGATGCAACTGCTCGACACGCGGCCGAGCGCGCGGGCGATGCGGTGCTTTCGAATTTCGTCGATGCGACCGACGACGACTGGGGCCGCGAATACCTCGCGCTCGAGATAAGCGTGAAGGCGGTTTCTGGCGTCGAGGAGGCGGTTGAGCATATCAATCGCTATGGCACGAAGCATTCCGAGTGCATCGTCGCCGACGAAACGAGTCAGATGGGCCGTGCCGCAATTGAAGAATTCCTCGCGGGCGTCGATGCCGCCGCGGTGTACGCTAATGCCTCAACTCGCTTCACCGATGGAGGCTGCTTCGGCTTGGGCGCGGAAATCGGCATCTCGACGCAGAAACTTCATGCGCGTGGACCTTTCGCGCTTGAGGCGCTCACCACGTATAAGTACCAGCTTCGTGGTTCGGGGCAGGTGCGAGGCTAGCGTGGCGAACGGGGGCTTGAATGGGGGCGAGTTTTTGCGCGCAGGCTGCGGCTCTCTCGCGCGCTCGGGCGAGCTCGACTTCCTCGCGAGGGTTGGCGCCGATGGGCTCCCGCGCCGCTTGGGGGTTATGGGAGGCACGTTCGACCCCATTCACAATGGCCATCTTGAAATCGCGCGCCGCGCATGTGAATCGCTCGACCTTTCGGACGTGTTGTTTGTAGTTGCGGGCGATCCATGGATGAAGCATGGGCGCGCCTTGACGTCTGCGGAAGACCGCTTCGCCATGGTTCAGGCTGCTATCGAAGGCGACGACCGTTTTGCTGCAAGCCGCATGGAAATCGATCGCGCCGGCGAAACCTATACGGTCGATACGCTGCGAGCGTTGCGCGCGGCCCTTCCCGCCAGCGTCGAGCTGTGCTTTCTCATGGGTGCCGATGCCGCCGTGCGTTTGGGGGAGTGGCGCGAAGCAAGCGAGCTTGGCAGCCTTGCGAGGTTCGCCGTAGTGTCGCAGCGCGGCGACGTGATGCTTGACGAACGCGGTCTTTCTCACCTTGCCCAAATCATTGGTGCGCGCGAAGTTTTGCAGGTAGAGATGCCTCGTATGGATGTGTCTTCTACCGATTTAAGGGAAAAAGTTCGCCAGGGCCGCTCCATCCGCGATTTGGTGCCTGCGGTTGTGGCAGACTATATCGAGTCACACGGGCTCTACCAGCGTTAAGCCGCTGGACGTATGCGAGGGGCGATTGATATGGCCAAGGCCAAATCGAAGAAAAAAGAAAAGAAGATGAAGAAGCAGCAGGAGTGCTGCGCGCAGGCGGCGGTTATTTCTCCCGATCGCTTTGATGAGATGCGCCAGGCGCTGCAGGCGCGCGTGAAAGCGTCGCGCTACCGTCATTCGCTTGGCGTTTCCCAAGCCGCCGAACAGCTGGCCCGCATTTATGGCGTTGATCAGAACGAGGCGGCCGTTGCGGGGCTTCTGCACGATTGGGATAAGTCGTTGACGAGCGACGAACTTAAGCGCAAGGCGAAAAAGCTCAAGCTTGCGGGCAAAGAAGTGCGCGAGCATGCGACCGGCGTGTTGCATTCGTGGACGGCCGCGGCGACGCTGCGCGACGAATTCCCCGAGCTTTCCGATGCTGTGCTGCAGGCGATTGGCCGCCACACGTGCGGCGCGGTAGGCATGTCCGATTTGGATATGGTGGTGTTCGTGGCCGATATCATTGAGCCTGGCCGCGATTTCCCCGATATCGAAGGCCTGCGTGCCGCAGTGGGCGAGGTGTGCCTGGAAGAGCTGTTCTATCGCACCTACAAGGCCAACTTCATGTATCTGCTTTCTGCCGACATGGTAGTGGCGCCGCCGTCGCTTGACGTGTACAATTCCCTGGTCGTTGCGCGTAAGGAACGCCTTGAGGCCGAACGCGCTGCCCAGAGTAAGCCGGCCGAAGGTGAAACCTCCGAAGCTCAATTGCTTGCCGCTGAAATCGCTCGTCGTGAGCAGTTGGCGCGTGAGGCGGAGCAGCAAATGGCGCTTGCCCGCAAGGCGGCTGAAGAACGTGAGCGCGTGCGCGAGGAAAAGCGCGCGAAAATGCAGGCTGAAGCGGCCGAGGCGCGCGCAAAGCTTGAAGCCCGCGGGAAGGCCCGACTCGAGACTGCCGTTCAGGTTGGGCCCGAAGCTGTCGCTACCGCTGAGGCTGAAAGCCAATGCGCGTCTGGCGAAAAGACGAATGGGCAACCTGTGGTGGAGCGCACGCCAAGCGGCGCGCGCATTATCCCCATTCAGTAAACCGTTGGGCGCCTGCCCAATACGCTTAGAAAGGATATGTCGAATGGCAAAAGACAAAGGACTTACCGCCCTTGAGAAAGTGATGATTGCTGCGAAAGCTGCCGATTCCAAGAAGGCCACCGACATCGTGATTCAAGACGTTCGCGAACTCGTGAGCGTGACTGACTTCTTTGTCATTGTGACTGCGCAGAACAACCGCCAGGTTGCCGCCGTGCTCGAAGCCATTGAAGAAGCCGAGGTCAAAGAGGCCGGTGTGAAGCCGTTCGGCATCGAAGGCGCCGACGAGGGTTTCTGGGCCCTGCTCGACTTCGGCGATTTTGTTGTGCACTGCTTCCAGCCCGAGGGCCGCGACTACTATCGCCTCGAAGAGGTGTGGAACGACGCTCCTACGATCGATTTCGAGCCCGACGAGCCGAAAACCGATGACGCCGAATAATTAACAAGCCGATATTGCCGCAGCTTCGTATATAATAAAACGCTGCACAAGCCCCCGTGGCTCAACGGATAGAGCACCGGACTTCTAATCCGATGGTTGTGGGTTCGATTCCCGCCGGGGGCACCATTAAAATTAAACGCCGTTCTACCGAGCGGCGTTTTCATTTTTATCTACCCTCGGCGGAATCGAACCGATGAGGTGGAATTCCGTCAAGAAAACCGCCCAGTGGGCGGTTTTTAGGAATTCGCTCGAGGGCGTAAGCCCGAGAGGCTAGGGCGCGCGCAGCGCGACCGGGATTCCCGCCGGGGGCACCATCGATGTCAAACGCCGTTCTGCCGAACGGCGTTTTTTGTCGACGCTGCGCCGGGCTCCGGCGGCCGCCTCGCCCCTCAATCGTCGCTCACGTACCTTCCAGGTACGCTTCGCTCCTCTTTCGGGCCGATCCGGCTCGCCGGAACCCATGCTCGCTGGCCTGTGTTCGAGCGGGCATTCTCGAATTGTTGTTTCCCTTCTTTCTGACCTGCGGTTTTGACTCTCACGAAAAATTTTTTAAAAAGGGGGTTGCGTTGCGGGGAAGACATCTGTATAGTATTCGCTTGCCGCTTGGGCATCACCCAAACGGCGCGAGAAACATGGTGGGTGTGGCCTAGTTGGTTAGGGCGCAAGATTGTGGCTCTTGAGGTCGTCGGTTCGAATCCGATCACCCACCCCAGTTTTTCAAAAACAGGCATTGTGAGCTATGAAAGCTATGTTCGCAGTGACTGCGGGAAACCGCGAACCTTTACATATGCTTTCTTTTCTGGATCGTTAGCTTAGTTGGTAGAGCAGGGGACTCTTAATCCCAAGGTCCGGGGTTCGAGTCCCCGACGATCCACCACTTGCACTCTCGGTGTCGCTGCAGCTGAATGAAAGCTAAGCCGCAGATGACATTGCGTTTAACGCGCGAACCTTTACATATGCTTTCTTTTCTGGATCGTTAGCTTAGTTGGTAGAGCAGGGGACTCTTAATCCCAAGGTC
>CAKUIK010000014.1 GCA_934661005.1 uncultured Slackia sp. | reverse complement strand
CAAGCAGGCTGCAGCGAGCATGCATGCGGCAGAAATGCCAGCAGCCGCAAAACCGCGTGTGCGCAGCACGTTTTTTACAACGCCCATGTGCGTTCCCACCTTTCCTTCGCTGTTTCCTTTGTCTGCATTATAGAAACAACAAACAGCGGTGTTAGGAGATTTTGAACGGGTAAAAATTTTTTTACTTTAGCAATGCCTTCGGAACGCGCTTTCGCAAGCGACATGCCCAGGAAAGAGGGTCTGGGACAAAGAACGTGTACCCCCGCACGACGCCGCGCGCTCCCGCCAATACAAAAGACGCGCCCCGAGGAGCGCGCCTTTCAATGTATATATAGGTACGGTACGACCAAACCGCGTTATTTCACGCGTTCGAAACGCGTTGCGGCAAACAGCGTTATTTCGCGTGCTTGGCGTTCTTCGTTTTGTCGCCCTTCTTCGAATTCATCGCCGCTTTCACCGCACCGATAAACGCTGGCGCCACCGATACCGCGACAATGCCCAAAACGATGACCTCGAAGTGGTCCTGCACAAACGGAATGCCGCCGAAGAAATAGCCCACGAGCACGAACAGGCTTACCCACGAAATACCGCCAATGGCGTTAAACAAGGTGAACTTGCCGAAATTCATGTGGCCCGTGCCCGCGATGAACGGCGCGAACGTGCGGAAGAACGGCATGAAACGCGTAATAACGATGGTAAGGCCGCCGTATTTCGCGAAGAAGTGATCGAGCTTGGCCATGCGCTCAGGCGTGAGCGCCTTGATTTTGCCGGAATCGATAATGCGGGCGCCAAAGAAGCGGGCGATCCAGTAGTTCGACGTGTTGCCCAAAATGGCAGCCGCATAGAACACGATGAGCGTGGCCCAGATATTCAAGCCACCGCCGTCGGCAGAAAACACGCCTGCCGCGAACAGAAGCGAGTCGCCCGGCAAAAACGGGAAGAACACCAAACCCGTTTCAATGAACACGATAAGGAACAACGGCGTGTAGACCCACACCGCACCGAGCGAAATGATCCAGCCGGCAATAGCGCCTCGCGGATCGGAAAGCAAGTTTAAAAAGAATTGGACGACGTTCACGAATGACCTTTCATCTGGAATAACTTCAAGGAACGATAGCCTGAAGCCGCTTCGTTTCCGAAAAACGTTACCCCGATTTTGCAAAAAAGAGGGGCCATGAGGCCCCTCTGAACATGCCAATGCCTTGGATAGGCGTGGGCGCTCGCCAGAGGCCCCTTATGGCTGCTTCGTCCCCGACCTGACCAGGTTCGGAACATGGCGCCGCCCAAGCCCATCCAAGGCATTTGGAACTTGACCAGTATACCCGAGCCAACAAAAGGACGCAGCCCTTCGCGTTCCGCGCAACAAAAAACCCACGGACTCTCCGCGCCCGACAAAAGCGACCCATGGAACCTGAGGTCCCAAAGGAGAAAAGAAAGGTCGCTCGATCCACGCCCGCGCTTCGCCGTTGCGCTATACTCTCGCCGTTGAAAGGGGCCGACCGCATGAACACGCACGAACATACTTCGCATATCGCGCTTGCGACACGGCATGCGCTTTCCGACCCCCACGCGCTTACGCCGCTCGTTCTGCTCATGGGCTTTCTGGGCGCCTCCCTTCGCTATGCCCTTGAAGTGGCTCTGCCTGCGCAAGGGGGCTTTCCCACGGCCACGCTCATCGTGAACATCTTCGGATGCTTTACCTTGGAAATCATCAACCAATATGTAGGCCGGCGCACGCAGCTGCCCGCGCCCCTCGTGAAATCGATGGGCGTTGGACTCGTGGGCGCGTTTACCACCATTTCCGCATTCTCGACCGAAAGCCTCGCATTCTTGCAGGCGGGACGCTACGGGATTTTCGCGGCATACATGGCCGCGACTATCGCGACCACGTTCATTGCGGCGCTTGCCGGACACCGCGCGTCGCGCGCGCTCGAAGCGCATCGCGCCCGCAAGGCGGAAGAAGGCGTTGCGTGATGAGCGTGCTCTCGTTTTTGGCGGTAGGCCTCGGCGGCGCGCTCGGGGCGCTGTGCCGCCACAAAGCCTCGACCTTCATGAAGCTGATTTTCAAAAGCGCGTTTCCTTGGCCCACCTTCTTCATCAACCTGTGCGCATGCACTATTGCAGGCGCGGCGCTCGCCGGGTGCTTGGCGCTGAACCAAACCTTTTATACGGCACTGACCATGGGCTTTCTTGGCGGCTTCTCCACGCTTTCGACCATGAATTGCGAGGCCGTCGATCTGGTGCTTGGCGGAAAGCGTGCTTTGGGCGTTGCGTATGTGGCCGCAACCTATGCATGCACGCTTGGCGCCGCGGCGCTTGGGTTCGCTGTGACGCATCACATTCTTTATTAGTTTCTTATTGATACTTTTGGAAGAACGTCACCGTGATCGCGATTGCAAGTAGAGCCACGCTTGCCGCCATGCCGACGTAATCGCACGCAACAAAAGCGTATTCGTCATAGCCGCTTTCCGCAGTACGTAGGCCAAAGCCACGCATTTCTGCCGCGAGCGCCGAAGCGTTGACCTTGCGCACCGACCCAACGAGCAGTGGCACGCAGAGCGGCGCCATAAGGCGAATCTTGTGTGCCATGCCGCCTTCGTCCATGTTCACGCCGCGCGCTGTTTGGGCCTCGGTGATTGCGCGCATATCGCTCATGAACAACGGAATGAAGCGAATGGCGGAAGTGAACGTGAATGCATAGCGATACGGCACATGTGCGACTTTAACCAGCGAATTCGTGATATCGGAAAGCTTGGTGACCCTAAGGGCGATGTAAAGGGGAATGCTCGCCGCCACCAAACGAACCATGGTCGTCGCGGCTGCAAGCAGGCTGTCCGTGCCAATATAGCCCCACGGCAACGCGACCAGCAGCGCGCCGGACGGCGTGCTCAATACTTGGATGATTGCAAGAATCAGCGAGAAGAGCAGCACTGCTCGGGCGAGGCCCAGCGTAGGGCCAACCAACGTGCTCGCTGCGGCAAGGGCGAACCCTACCGCGACCATGCCCAAAAGGAACGGCAGGCTCGACGAGCAGAAGCACGCAACGCACAGCACAATGGCGCATACGAGTTTCGCTATCGGATTCATTCGGTGAAGAACGCTCTCGCCTTCGATGTATTCCATAAAGTTCGACATATTGGGCAACCTTTCTTCAGACGCGCATCAAGATGGCGAGCATGCGGTATTGACCTGTTAAATGCTCGTAGCGATTAACAGGTCCGAGACGAGGCGCCGAGCGAGCTCATGCGTAGCAAGAAGCACGGCACCCCGTCCCAGCCCCAACCAAAACCTGTTAAACACTGTG
This sequence comes from uncultured Slackia sp., assembly GCA_934661005.1. GTDB lineage: Bacteria > Actinomycetota > Coriobacteriia > Coriobacteriales > Eggerthellaceae > Slackia. The sequence continues at coordinate 48,852 of CAKUIK010000014.1, read as the reverse complement.
GGCATTTAACAGGTTTTAGCGGACGCGAAACGGCGCGAAACGGTGAAGCTGCGCGGGGTTAAGCCGCCGAGCGATTCAGGGCGCGGCGCAGAGGGAGAATCAGGATCTGCACGAGCAGCGCATTGAACGTCGCCGTGCCGAACACCATAACGGCATAGGTCACCAGGGCGACAGGAATCGCGATGCCGTTCATCGCTGCGAGCAGCAGCACGAACGTGTAACCCGAAACAACAGTGGCAAGGAAAGTCGAGACGATCGGACTCGCATCGAATTTGCCAAACTTCAGGGGAAGCATGATGAGCAGACCCATAGCCAAGCCGCCCAAAGTTTCAGACGCGATATTCAAAAGCGGCGTTGCAGCAAGCATGGGAATTTGGCAAATGAGGCCAGCGATCAGGCCGATGCCCATAGCCTGCAGGGGCTTCGGGCGAACGAGAAGAATGGCCAGGCAGTACATGGCGATAATGAAATTCGGCTTCATGCCGGCAAACGAAAGCACGCTGCCAAGCGTGAGCTTCAAAATGGCGCCAGCCGCAAGCAGAACGGCAACGAGGATGAGCGCAGATGTATCGAGCGCACCAGTTTTCTTTTCGGCGGCAACGGTGCGAGGCTGGGCGGTAACTTCAGACATGGTAAGTTCCCTTCGGAAAAGCCGCGCGAAGCGGCGTGCGGTTTACTGGAGTGGAGGCGCGCGGGCCGAAATGGGCGGTTGCGCGTGAGCTGGCACTTTCGCGACCAGGCGCCTGAGACCGGGAACCAGAAAAAGAAACGAAAACGAAAAAGGCTCCCGGTCAAACCGGGAGCCTTGCATACGCGATTAAGGGCGCGAGCAGCTCACGATCGACCGACCGTTTCGACACCGCGCCACCACCAGTTCTTGGCGTTTTTGGAAACCATGGCAGTGCGTGCGATGCGAGCCAACTTCGTGCTCCTTTCTAAAACTTACGATGCGGGATGCCCCGCGCTAACGTTGCGGATACTTTATCACAGTAAAGCACGATAGCAACCAACATTTTTAGTATGATTTATAAAAATAAGGTTTCCCAAAGTAACTATTGACGAAGTGCGTACCCTAGATTGCGGTTCGCGGAAAGACACTTCCAGATTCACACGAAAACGCCTGGTCACGACTTTTGGCTCGAAGCCTTCATGCGACAAAACCAGTACAGGGTACGCACTTCGTAAAAACTTTATTTACGATATATAGTTTCTAAAAGAAACTCTTATCCAATGCCGCCAAGTGCGATGCCCAGAATAATCACGAGTGCTGTAAGCCCCACGAACACGTAGCGCGCCATGGGCTCGAACCACGCCCCCAAAGGCTTTTTGCGACCGAGCTGCGCTTGGGCCTTCGCGAAACCCCTCGGGCACACCCAGAAGAACATAATCGCCGCGCACAGCGCACCCAGAGGAATCGCGTAGATCGAAACGAAATCCATCCACGCCCCCACGGCATTGCCGTCTTCGATAAACACGCCCACTCCAAGCGCCACCACGAACACCACGAGCACCGCAGCCCAGCGCGGCAGTTTCAGCTGGCTTTGCAGCGCCTCGATAGGCGGCTCGAACAAGTTCACCAAGCTCGTAAGCGCAGCGCACGCCACCGCCAAGAAGAACAAGAAGCAGAACAGGCCGCCGAACGGCATATCGGCGAACACCTGCGGCAACGTGATGAAGAGCAGCGGCGGGCCAGAAAGCGGGTCGACGCCAAGCGCGAACACCGAGGGAATAACCACCATGGCAGAAAGCACCGCGGCAAGCGTCGAAAACAGCACCACGTTTTTGGCCGACGACACAACGTCGACGTCGTTCTTCAAATAGCTGCCGTACACCAGCGTGCCACTTCCCGCGAGCGACAACCCAAAGAATGCCTGACCAAGGGCCAAAACCCACGTTTGCGAATTCGCGAGCGCCTCCCAATGGGGCACAAACAAATAGGCATAGCCGTCAAGCGCGCCCGGCAACATGGCCACGCGCACAAGCAACACGCAAAACAAGACGAAGAAAATGGGCATCATGATCTTATTCAGGCGCTCAATGCCGCGCGATACGCCGAACGCCATAACGGCCAGCGTAATGGCGAGCGCCGCCACATGGTAGCCAACGCTGCCAAACGGCCCCGCGATCGAGCCGAAGAACGCCGCCATATCGGGCTGCGTCACCAGCGTTCCGCACGCAGCCTCGATGAGGTACTTGATGAACCAACCGATGACCACGGCATAGCCAATGGCGATGCCGAGCGCGCCCAGCACGGGAATAATACCAATAACGCGGCCTATTTTGTCGCCGTTTTTCACGCCGCGCATTTCGAGCGCCTTCGAAAACGCGCCCATGGGACCCGTGCCCATGGCGCGACCAAACGCCATTTCGCCAATGACGCCCGTAATGCCCAGCACTACGACGAAGAACAAATAAGGAATCAGGAACGCCGCGCCGCCGTATTGGGATACGCGATACGGGAACAGCCAAATGCCCGAAAGGCCCACCGCCGAGCCAATGCAGGAAATGATGAATGCGGTTTTGCCGCTAAACGAATCTCGCGACGAAGTGGTTTCGGCCATAGGGGCCCCTTTCTGAATTGCAACCTGCTCACGATAGCAGACTTCATGTTCGAGCCGCATGCCAAACGAACATTTCGCTGGCCAATACACGCGCAGGCAACCGCATCGGGCCAGAGCGGCGCGAATCAATCGATGTCGAAGCGCGCAAACGAGCGGCTTCCAAAACGGGCATCTTCCATCTTCGGAACGCGTCCCGCCTCCGTCAACGCGAGCGCGCGAGCGCAATCCACGCCTTCCCGCACCCGAGCCCAAGCCGAAACGCACGCCCGCGCAGCCGCGAATGTTACCAAGGTAACGAAACGGCGGCATTTAGCACTCCCACTTGAAGAGTGCTAAAAAGCTCCTATACTGCAAATTGTCAAAAGAAAGAGCGAGGCGATGGCCCCGTACGAGAAAGGCAGTGAGTCATGATGTTGGTACCTGCACGTAGGAACGATTTCTTGAGCGACTTTTTGAGCGACCCTTGGGACATGGGATTCTTCGGAAACCGTCCGCAAGGCCAGAAGCCCGCACCGGCCATGATGAAAACCGATATCAAGGAAACCGAGAAGGCTTTCGAGCTTGACATCGATTTGCCGGGCTTCAAGAAGGAAAACGTTCACGCTGAGTTGCAAGACGGCTACCTTACTGTAAGCGCGAACACCGAAACCGAGACCGAAGACAAGGACGAACAGGGCACCTATCTTCGCAAGGAGCGTTTCACCGGCAGCTGCAGCCGCAGCTTCTATGTTGGCGACGACATTTCCGAAGACGACATTTCCGCGAAATTCGAAAATGGCATTCTGAAGGTTACCGTGCCCAAGAAGCAGCTCCCCGCACCCGAAGAGACCAAGAAGGTCATCGGCATCGAGTAATCGATTTTCCCGAGTCTCCCCTTTTCCTCCCCTTGCTAAAGAAAGCGCCGACCTGCATTGCGCGGGTCGGCGCTTTTTGCTTCATTAAAGATATCGCGCTTCTCAATCAGAGGCGAATGATTAATACTCGAGATACCCAGCGTAGAGGTAAGCATATGGCTCGCGCGACTGATCATAATCCTGGAAGTACATCCAGCCCGTTGGATTGGTCATATAGAACTTTTCACCCATATAGACCGAAATCCACTTGCTTACGTGTTTGTAATACCCGCCGTTAATCGCACGCATCTGCATTTCGTTCAAGGCTTGCATTTTTACCTCCTATAAATACCCCACACTCCGATATGGCGTCTATATCGTACCATATTAATTATCGTTTATCGATAATTTTTTATTGTATTGCATTTGATATTGCCAACACTGAAAGTATTCCCCTCTTTCTGCAAGCAAGTCGGCATGCGATCCAGCCCCAATCACCTTGCCCTTGGAAATATGAATGATTCTGTCACATTGAGCCACCGAAGAAATTCGATGAGAAACTATCAGCTTCATTGGAGCTGTCTCCAATGCCAACAATTTTGCAATTATTTCTTTCTCATTTACTGAGTCAAGAGAACTTGTCGCCTCGTCAAGAACAAGCATATCCGCGGTTCGAAGCAATGCTCGAGCGAGAATAATCCGCTGCCTTTCTCCGCCAGAATAGTTCAATCCCCTCTCTTCAACGGGAGAATCCAAGCCAAGAGGCATAGACTTTATCAATCCCGTAAGATTACAAAAATGGCAAACCCGTTCAATATCCCCATCAGTTGCGTCGTCGTTTCCAAAGAGAATATTTTCCCGAATCGTTCCTGAAAACAGGTAATCACTTTGTGGCACATATGAAATTTTCTTGCGCAGTGAGTTCAAATTTACTGATGTCATATTCTGCCCATTCACTAGAATTTGGCCCTCTGTCGGAAGGGCAAATCCTAAAAGAAGCTCCACTAATGTTGACTTGCCGGATCCGCTCTCACCGAAAATGGCCACCGTTTCGCCGCGCCTAACAGCAAGACTTACGTCACGAAGAACCAATTCCCTATGCCCATATCTAAAAGAAGCATTTTTAAGCTCGATAGATTGAAGATTCTCAACCCTCAAGCCCGACGACCTCTCTTCTATTGGGAAATGAGTAACGTCCTCCAAGCGCTCCATCGCAATGAGGCCCGATTGTATTTGAGGCTGTAATCCAACAATACGCTGCAAAGGCGCCAAGAAATATCCTAGCAACGCATTAAAACTAATCAGCTCCCCCATGCTAAGGGCCCCAATTGCGATAGAGTTCGCACCAATCCAGAGAACAGCTATCGAAGCAAGCGACGAGCAAAATCCCACGAGCACGATTTGATTATTGGCCATCAGGCTTTGGTCGAATCCTAGAGTGAGTAACTTGGAAAAATCAGACTCAGCTCTTTTGTAAGTATTGGCTTCTTGCGAAGCTGCCTTTATTGAGCGAATCCCATCTACCGCCTCCTTAATAAAGGAGTTCAATTGTGCATCTTTTTCTTTCAATTCCCTATTGTTCTTTTCAAGCTTGCCACGATACCAACCAGCAATCCCTACGTATGAAGCAAAAAGAGCAATCGATACCAATGCAAGCTGCACCGAAATCGATACAAGCACCGCAACGCCCGCCAATACCATCGCGCAGTCAATCAAGGCCGTAAATACCACCGATGAGATAGTCTCTCGCACTCCCCGAGCATCCGAAAAGCGAGATAGAATTTCCCCCGTTTTCTTTGTGCCAAAAAAGAAAAGGGGGAGGTTAATAACATGATTAAAATAGTCGAGCATTATTTCGCGATCAAGCTCGCACGCAAACTTGGCCATACATCTCCCGCGAACAAACCCGAGCGCTACCTGGAGGCCATACAGAAGACAAATTCCAAGACAAACAAAGAACAGCTGACCCAAAAGACCCTCAACTGTTTGAACGCTAAACTTCATAATCACCGCATCAATTGCATATTGGAATACAAACGCCCCACATATACCTATTGTGGTAATCACCAGAGATGAGGCAATCGCAAAAAACGCCAGATGCCCTTTGCCGACAAGCAAGCCTTTCAATAACGACGCGATGCCTTTCGAATCGCCCGGGTTCAGGCCCTCTTCTTTGCACCGAAGAGACACGAGCACGCCAGTCCATTCTGCCAGAAATGCTCCAACTGACATTTGGACAAAACCTCGCGCAGGATCGCATATCATCAGCTTATCATCAGGATTGAGTGCATAAATCACCACATAGTGTTCGAAACCCTCCTTGGTGATTGTGTGGGCGATTGCGGGCAAACATATTTCGCTCTTCTGCAGAGAATCGACCAACTCCTCGAACGTTCCCGCAATTGCGATGGCATCAAACCCGATTAACCGAGCAGCATCGACCAATCCATATACGTTCGTCCCACGTGAGTCGGTTTTTGCCAGGTCTCGTAAATATGCCGTTGAATATCTCACCCCGTAATACGCGCAGATTGATTTCAGGCAGACTGGACCACAGTCCCTTTCATCATGTTGCTGAAATATAATTCCAGCTTTGGGCCTTTTTCCGTATCTCACCGTCAGAATCACTCCTATTAATATAGAATAGTTAACGATTTATATTAATTATTCTATATTAATAGGAGTCTAATGTGGGAATTGCTCAAGCAAATAGGAGGTTGAAACATCCCACCGGGCAATTTGATGGGCTTTTGCCCCTTTTGATTCCAAGCCTTGCCGGAGTCGTCATTCTGTTCGTCGCCCCCTTCCTTGACACCGTCCGATATTCGATCACCCAAACGGCAAGCGGAACATTTGCGGGAATGGAGAACTACGCCAATGTTCTTTCGAACGGCAGCTTTCTTCTTGCATGCAAGAACACTGCCGCATTTATGGCATTCAATATTCCCATTCTTCTTTTGTCGTCATTTGTTATCTCGGTTTTCACTACGCGAAAATTGAGATTCAACACCGTTGTTAAATCAATTCTCTTATTGCCATTAGCGATTCCTGTTTTTACGTCGTCAATCATCGTGCAGTATGCCTTCGGAGATACAGGATGGATTAATTCGGCCTTGCTCTTTTTTCATCTACCCACCGTTTCATGGCTTTCATCCGATAATATTTTTTGGACTCTTTCGATGGATTACTGTCTAAGAAATCTCGGATATTGCGTAGTTCTATGGTCGGCAGCATTATCGTGCATCCCGCAAACAATTTACGAAGCGTCCGCCTTAGACGGAGCCAGCCCAAGGCAAACCGTCTTGCATATTCTTTTGCCATCATTAGCACCAGGAGGATTCGTCGTAACAATGCTGGCCGTGATAAATTGCTTCAAAATATATCGTGAGGCATACCTAGTCGCTGGCAGCTATCCCCCTGAAACGATCTACATGATTCCCCATCTTTTCAATAACTGGTTTGCAAGCTTATCTATATCGAGCTTATCCGCGGCAAGTGTTCTAATCATCTTGTTCATCGGACTATTTATCTCGTTTCTTTTTGTTGCGTGGAAGGCCGAAGAATGATTGTTCGATGGGTCAGTCGGGCGCTTTTAGCCCTCTTATGCACGATTGTATGTGTGCCACTCGTTTATATTCTTGCTATATCGCTCGTTGCCACTACAAATCCCAATTTTCCACTCACAGTCGCCGGTTATCAGGTACCCAATCTCGCCTATTTCGACGTTCTTTTCCTTACGCCAGAATTCCATATAATGTTTTGGAATACATGCTGCCTTACCGCTGCGACTATCGCCGCGCAAGTCATTATCGCAATTCCCGCCGCATGGGTTTTCTCTCGTTGGAAATCCCGCGCTGGGAGACTAATATTTGCGCTCTACATTCTGCTTATGCTTCTGCCGTTTCAGGCAGCCATGCTTCCAAATTACCTAGCATTGAACAAGCTCGCTATGCTCGATTCACTTCCTGGCGTTATTCTCATCTCAGCGTTTAATACGCTTCCCGTATTCATCATTGAGCACTTTTTCTCTTCAATTCCCAGAAATACCATCGAGTCTGCCGCGATTGACGGAGCATCGGAATTTCGCATTCTTTTGGAAATCGGAATTCCTACCGCTCTCCCAGGAATAATTGCAGCCATGGTTTTAAGCATTTTTGAAATATGGAACATGATTGAACAGCCGCTTGCCTTTTTACACAGCCAAGCTCTTTGGCCTCTCTCGATGTATTTACCAAATATGTCTTACGACACTTTAGGAACAATGTGCGCAATCGCCGTCCTTTCCGCCATCCCATCACTTCTCGTGTTCCTTGCCTGTGAAAAACAACTCGAACAAGGAATATCCACTTTGATGTCGAAGGATTGATCATGCGTAAAGGTTGGATTGTTGCATTATTCGGATACCTCTTGTTCATTGCTGTTTGCGGCGTTTTTGCGATTCAAATCAGGGAAGATTCAATGGCAGTCGTTCAATCCGTCAAACCATCCACGCAAATAATCGCCGATTTCGGCGAACATCCAACATGCATTCCCATTGACGCCCTCCATTTCGATGAATCCGAGGCGTTCGTATTTGTTGAATTCGAAAAGGAATCGTATTTTGGTAAAACCCTTGTTGCAAGGCAGGTGAATGTAACCGTCAAGGCGGTTGACGACAAATACGCCGCACTCGCAGATGGATCTCTCTCGAAAACTCAATCCGTCATAGTCCAAGCCGACAAAGCGATCGTCGATGGAATAGCAATTAGACACGAAACAGACAGCGAGAGCCAGTATGAATCCCAATCTTAGTATTAGCAATATTTCGAAAAAATATGCTGGGAGCGATTCAAACGTTATTTCGAATCTATCCCTTAATGTCTCAAGCGGAGAATTCCTTGTCATTGTGGGACCATCGGGCTGCGGCAAAACAACCCTGCTTCGACTGATTGCCGGCTTGGAATCCGTCGAAGTAGGGGACATAACAGTAAACGGTAATAGGATTAATGAGATTCCGCCGGCAAAGCGCAACATTGCGATGGTTTTTCAAGACTATGCGCTCTACCCTTCAAAAACCGTTTTTCAAAATATCGCATTCCCAATGAAGATGGCCAAAAAGCCGAAGGGCGAGATCGAACGCAACGTCCATTCCTTGGCAGACAAACTTGGGATTCGCCAATATCTCAATACGAAACCAAACAAGCTATCAGGCGGTCAAAAACAACGGGTCGCGATTGCACGAGCGCTTGCGAAAGGCGCCGACATAGTACTTTTCGACGAGCCTCTTTCAAACCTCGATGCGTCTTTGCGCGAAGAAGCAAAAACGCTCCTGAAAGAGCTTCATCAAGCAACAGGCGCTACATTCCTCTACGTCACTCACGACCAAACGGAAGCCATGGAACTAGCTACACATATTGCCGTGATGAACAATGGAAAATTCGAACAGATCGGCACCCCTCGCGAAGTATACAAATCGCCGTCTTCACTTTTCGTCGCCAGTTTCATTGGATTTCCCAAAATAAATATCTTTGAAAATGGCCCCGTTCATTCCGCAATGGCACATGAACTCGAATGCACTGCGATTGAACATGAAATCGTTTTCGGAATTCGACCAGAAAACATTTATCTTGTGTCGCCACGGAAAGCGAGTGACGCGATTGTGTTAAATGCGATATGCACAGACCTTCTTTTTTTAGGAAAAACAACGCTCATCAAGGCAGATATCGACAATAAAAAGCTCCAAATAGTTTTAAATGACTGTCCATCAGAAATAGCAGTCGGATTGCAACTGACGCTGGCTGCCCGCAAAAGCGACATCCTCGCATTCGACAGGACAACCAACGCCAGAATACAGTTCAACAATCTATGATTGCTGCAAGCAATAGAGCGATATCTTTCGATTAGCCTCAGATGCGATCTCATCGAGCGGTTTTTCTTCTATGCAATACTCGATCACCGCCGACTTGATTATTTCTTCAATTATCTCGTCGTTGAAATAGCAACTCGAGCATTGCGAGATTGACGATAGTATTCCTCCAATCTCTTCTGACCCCAAGCCATCAATTGAATAGCTCTCGTCGGTCCCGGAGCCCATTTTCGATATTTCGTACCCACCAATCTGCTCAAGAAAACTCGAGAGTGAAGACTTATTTACGGGAATACCAGTTAATTGGGTTAGTGTTTGCTGAGTATCAGAAAGGAGAAAATCGATAAAAGCCTTTGCCTCGTTTACGTTATTACACGTCGAAGACATTCCAACAACAGACATTGGCTCAAAAGACGATATGCCGCCCACTTCGAATATGCCATATTTTCCATCGTCGATATAATCGGCATTCAATTGAAGCATACCGAATGTTCCGGCGTCGGAAATCACGCCGACTTCCAAATCGCTCGTACCCTCAATCAAGGATGGGCTCATTCCAAAATGGCTCTTTGAGTCACGATTCAATGTATTGACGAGACGCTCGGCATAATCAACGGCACCCGAATCCTCTTCTTTACCTTCTATTTGGCTCACCACAGATTTACAGGACACCAGAAAACTTTCGAGCATTTCCCGATTGTTTAAATTATCTGATCCAGCAAAATAGGCGATACACAAAGCGCGCAAAGACGACATCGAAGAATACGTCACATCATCCGCATCGAAACCTTCAAGCCCATCAATAGCGGCTATGGCATCTGAGCTTCCAACTAATCCTGGCAGCGATAATCGCGTCGGAATGCCATAACAATCGTCATCAACGTTTACCGACCGGATAACATTGTCGAAATACTTTCCACTCACAGTGAGGGAATCAACCATTTCACCAAGATTGGCCAAATAGCCCTCTTTCGCCATTCTCTCGTATGGCAAGCCGTCGAGCAGAATTAAATCAGGAGCATTGCCCGAGACGATATCGGCATTGAGGGAACGAATCGCGTCTTCGGGCGTTATTTCAGAGCCTGCAACTATACCCGTTCTGACTGTGATGTTCACGTTGGGATTGACATCCCTAAAAGAGGCAACAGCCTGCTCAATCCCAGTGTTCTCATACAAGGTATAGAGAACAAGTTCCTTCTTCTCCTTCGCCTCTATCTGCTTTGCGTAATGATATATCGCACAAGGTTCAAGCATATTACCAGGCAAAAGATACTCTACGCAGAATGACCCATCGTCAAGCGACGCACTGGCAATAGGAATCATGCCGGCGTTCGTCAAGTTAGTGCCATCCAATGTCGATACTAAGCTAGCCTCATCACCGTCGACCTTGCTAATGCCTGCAGATGACAGCAACCCAACGGAACCGCCATCAACGTAAAGCAGCGGCGACTTATCCATTGGGCCAAGGCCAGAAAGATTGACCTCGGCGCTTAATTCGCCTGTATCAATACGGTATTCTTTCAGCAAATATTCGTCTGCATCGCCCCAAATGACATAAAGGGCATCGTCGACAATATCGTAATCAGCAACATACTTATTTGAGGGGGCCTCGATAGAATAGAGAGACTCCCCATTCGAGATGTCTACAAGGGAGAGTTGGTTCTCTTCATCGACAATATAGCATCTAGTTTCTTCAAGCAGTTTTGCTGAGATAATCTTATTCAAGCTGGCATCTAATTCGAGGCTATTGTAAACACCATTCGCGTCGACAAGAATCATCCTTTGGCTGCTTCGATCATCGTTCGAAAAAATGCAAACAACCGTTCCGTCTTCGCCGCCAGAAACCGCTGTTGGAACTAAGCCGCTTGTCTCATTCTCCAAAGTTTCGCCCAGAGAATAAGCCGGTTCCCACTGGCCATTTTTCTGAAGCGAGTAGATTTGCACTACGCCTGCGTTAATCCCACCCGCAGCAAGCATGAGATCGCCATCGTTCGTTGTGTAAATATCGTACGCGACCTTAACGCCATCAGGCAATGCGATCTTCGTTTCGTCCCATGGACAAGAATCAGAATCCTGAGAGATTGGAGCGCTACACCCACAACAAAGAAGCATGGACGCAACCAAGAACAGGATTAGTTTCGTTTTCTTCAATCCCATAAAGGCCTCATATCACGTAGCGACAATACCCTTATAGAATATCAGATTTAATGTTTATCGATAATTATTTATTACTATTTGAAGTTTTAAATTCTTGTTCGCCAAACAAACGAACGTACTCATCTTCCTCAATATACTCGAGGATATCCCCTGGTTGGCACTGGAGTGTTTTGCAGATGCCTTCAAGCGTCGAAAAACGTACCGCTTTAATTTTGCCGGTTTTAATTCTCGACAAATTGGCCGGGGCAATATTGATTTGTTCAGCCAAGTCATTAAGCGATATTTTTCTATCGGCCATGACTCGATCAAGTCTTAATACGATAGGCATAATGGCTATAAAGTATCATCAGCGTTTTCTTGCAACAAGTCGGCATATTTGAAAATAATCGAAAAACAATAAAGCAGAATCGCGACTATCATGTATCCGAAATTGATTTTAGCAGTATGGGAAGCCAACAGGCTGTCCTCGCTTACCATGCCAACATCCATGCCGAAAAGAAACTGCAAGGCGGATAGCGTGGTCGACGAAAAAAGCAGATCACAAAAGGCGAGCATGAGAAAACAGAATGCCTCAACTCGAATAAGGTATACCTGCTTTAACGAGAAGGGCGAATGGCCTTGCGCAACGCCTGCGAAGAAAAGCGCAGCTGTAATAATTACCGTTTCCGCCATAATGAGGAAAAAACAACCAGAACAGATACTAAGCAAATCAGCGACATTGAAACACAAAGTGCCCAGGGCAACTGCCGCGAAAGCAAACACTACGATAGCGGCCAGAATACAGCCTCTTTGCGCAGTGCAGCACAGTTTCCTGACTCGCGATAAGGAGTCTTCCAACTTTTTTACTTCTTCTCCGGCCATTCCTTAACCCCTTCTCGTTAGGCACGTCTAAAAACCAAGAACAATCGGCCCAATAACAGCACAAAGGCTCATAGTCTCAGCGTCGAACTCAAACAGCATCATTTCTCACCAGCCTTTCACCAATCATTTTTCGTATCTGCTTCAGGCATAAATCCTGGTACCCATGATGCAACACGCAATATGGATCACACGCGCATACATCGCCACTGACTTGAAACGCACGCGCTCGACAACCACCACCGCACAGAAAAGCCAAATCGCATTTGCTACATTTTTCAATATTACTTACAGACAATTCGGCCAAGCCAACACTCTCAAGTGATGTCTCGATGCGCTCGGCAATCGGCCCATCCATCACATTGCACAGTACGTATTCGTCCCTATGAAGCATATGGCAAGGATATATATTTCCATTTGCAGCCATACTCAGCGTCGTTCGACCCAGGCCACAAATACCCCTCGCTCTCAAACCATGTCCAGCGCGCAACCCCTCCGCAAAAGAAATGCCACCTATTTCAAACGCCTTCAGGGCAAGTATTTCTTGGTCTTTTGTCTCAAGAGCAAAGCTGGCGTATTCGCTTTCACAAAAATCACAAGCAAGCAAACTAAACCTTATTGAACACCCCAACGCGTCCGCAAGAGCGCTAAAGCGCTCAACCTCATGAATATTCTTCGCATGTAATGTCGGCAATATATTTACAGAAACACCCGTTTTTTTCGCAATGCTAATCATCTGCATCGCCTCATCAAAGACGCCATTCTGCCTTAAAAACGACGCAGATGCTGCACTCGGAGAGTCAATCGAAACGCTGATACAATCGGCGTACCGCGAAACCTTTTCAATTTGCTCACTTGAGTGCACGGTACCATTAGTTAATACCACAATATATGAGCCAGGCAACGCATTCCGAATCATTCCAAGTATTGAGGGTAGGTCTTTTCTCAGAAATGGCTCGCCGCCCGATACAATCACCCGTTTCGGATTCAAGGAAGCAAGATTTCCTATAGCGACCGCGAATTCTTGCAGTGAAAGATCCCTTTGCCTGTTTCGGCTTTCTTCAAATGAATAGCAACCCTGACAAGATAGATTGCAGTGCGACGTAACGTGAATATACAGGGATTCCAGCCTTTGTCGCGTTGTCTCTTGCTTGAAAAAATCCCTTGCTTCTAACCGCCCCCGCAAAAAAGGATCCATTTCATTTAGCTCAGAAGAATCGATGTCTTCATTGCAGAGCCTCTCGCATAAAGCGCGCGCATCGTCGTCTATGCCGATTATGCACCCGTTTTCGGTATTCCCCAGCATGCAAATGCCATCACGAGTAATAACTTTAACGTGCGCGCCAAACTTCATAAAGTCGCCTTATCCCATCAATAATGTTATAAGTATTAATTATATCGTTTAACATTATACAAAGATAATAACCGCCCCAAACAGCAGTCATGGCTAATAAGCGGCGAACGGCAACTACGCGGATGAAAAGCGGGGATTAAGGGCCATCCTCCCCCGAATCGGAGATAGACGCAGCTCCCTATCAATCAGAAATTACGCAATGTCTGGCTATAATCCCTGATCAGCTAGTCGAAATAGCGCTTATCGCATATTGGAATCGCCAAGACCCAGCATGCGCTCAATCAAATACCCCTCGCGCACGCCGCGATCGCAAATACGCAAACGTTTTCCGTCGAGTTCCTCGAAGACCTCGACAAGAATCGCCAGCCCGCACACGATGGTATGAATTCGCTCAGGCGAGACATGCAGAACCGCATCGATGAATGTGCGGCGATGCTCGACGACGTCGCGCAACATGCGATTCACATCGTCGCGCGTGATTTCTTCGCTCGAAGCGCCAGGCACAAGCCATGCGTTCACTTCCGAAAGCGCGCGAATGGATCCGCCGACTCCATAAAGCTCTGAACCGGAGCCGGCGCAGGCGCCCGTCTTGTCGGTGGCAATAAGCCTGCGAACGCTCGCGCGAATGGCCGAGATCTCGTTTTGGGTGGGCAGAATATCGCCCACAAAACGCTTGTATGAAGAAAGTGACCCCTGGGGCAGGCTCGTGCGAGCAACGTCGACGCCATTTTCAATAACGGTGATCTCGGTGGACCCACCGCCAATATCGATGAGGGCGCCGTTGTCCAGCGCGCCACGCGACGACGCGCCCACAAACCCCAAATGAGCCTCGTCGCTGTTCGAAAGCAACGAAATCGAGCAGCCCGCGCCTTGCTCGATCGCGGCAATCGCCTGCGCGCTGTTCGAAACATTGCGCAGCACGGCAGTTGCGAACACGTCGACGCAATCGGGCGACAAATAGCTCGCGCGCTTCAGGCATTTTTTCACCGCCAAAATAGCCTCGGCTATGCCTTCATCGGAAAACGCCCCATCGACGATATACGCCGCAAGACCTGCCATGATTTTGCGATTCATGATGGTTTTGAACTTGCGTTTCTCGGGGCACAACACGTCATAGACGCACAAACGCACGGTGTTTGACCCGACGTCGATGACTCCATAGTTCATAAAGCGATTCCGCCTTTCGAATTTCGAGATGCAACATTTAAGTATACCGATTGGCGCGAGACGCACGTAAAGCGCATGTCAAATCGCCAGAACGCAGCAGCAAATCCTCATTCGCAACCATGGCGCCTCGCGACTGAAACTAGTTTTTTACCCGGTTAAAACCCATTTTATATAGATGACATTGTTTCTACTATGGAAGCATCAAAGCTCGGCGACGAAAGGAACCACCATGAAATGTCCCTTCTGCGGATACGACCTGCCGAACGATGCCGCCTTCTGCGCATCGTGCGGAAAGAACGTGAGCGACGCTTCGACGGCCACCACGGGAAACATCGAGGGCGACGAGGGCGCCACGCAGCCCATGCAACCCACGCAACCCATGCAGCCCATGACCACGCCGAACGAAGCGCCCGGCAACGCAGAAAGCGGTGCGCCCGAAGCGGCCGACGCGGCCGCCGAGTTCGGAGAGCCGGCCGACACGTGCGGCGAACCAGCTCATTTCGGCAGCTCAATAGGCAATTCCTCCAGTTCGTACCGAATGAACACCGCCGCATCGCACGCTGGGCAATTCCTCGCGACCAAAAAAGGCAAAGGCATCGTCGCGGGCGTCGTTGCCGCTGTAGCGGCCATCATCGTAGCGGCCGTCGTTTGTTTCAACATGGCGAACAGCGTGCCCGAAGATACCGTGCGCCAGGCGCTCCAGAACAGTTCGACCGTAACCGATGGCGTCGTGGCAAACGACTACGTCACCGCCCAGCCTTACAACCTGAAAAGCTTCAAGATCGACAAGCAGGAAGACGAATCGACGGGCGAAATCGGCGTGGCAATTACGGGTAGCGACAAGGCGCGCCATGTCTATTTCTCGGGGTCGATGGAAAACGATTTCTTCAAGACCGACTTCACGGGCGAGGCGTATTACGTCAAGCAGGGAGATTCGTGGGTCAGCCTTCTTGGGCCCTCCATCACCGGCAACACCACCACGCCGTTGCAGGGCGTCGCGCGCATAAGCCAAGCCACGGGAAATGACGACTACGAAATCTCGAATTTCTCGTCGACGCTCGATTCCAGCAACGGCACCTACACCTCTACCGCCACGCAAGACGTTTCGTATACGTTCTGGTTCGCGACCGACACTGCCACCAATATCCGCACGTTCGTTTTCGACGGCAATTGCTGGAAGCCCACGGGCGATACGGCGGTTTCCAACATGCACACGGCAACAAACTTCGCCGGCAGGAAATTCGAATACACCGATACGGGAAGTGGACTGTTCAAAACGGGCACGACCAATTCGACTATCGAATTCACGAGCGATGGCGAAAATGGCCAGGTCGCAGCTACGTATTCGCTCGATTGGAAATACTCAGGCGACACCTCGAAGGGCTCTTCCGGCCAGTATTACCTGCCCGTCAACCTTTCGGGCAACCTCACCGGCACAATTGAGCACGAATTCGGCAAAGACAATTTCAGCATCGAGCTCAACGACGCCGAAAACCAGGTAACGTTCACGGGCGGCGAATCGTATGCAACGATTTCGGCGGGCGACGGCGAGTCGAACACCATGTCGCTTTCTGCCACGACGAACACGAAGTATTTCGAAAGCCCCTTCCAAACCTCAACGTATCGCATGAGCATGGGCACCTACGTGGAAAAGGCGTAGGGACGAGCAGACGCTCAACCGCTCCGACCGCCGGGCAGCCCGAATCGGCCCTATCGCGTTATTTGGCGATTGCCTCAATCGAGGATTGGCCGATCGAGCTACCCGGCATTGCTTTATATGCGACACACCGCAGGCGCCGCTTCGCCCGCTACCTTGCCTTCTTCAAGGCCCTCATTCGCCGCTCAACGTATTTTTGATCGAACACGCCTTCCGCGATGCAACGTTTCGCGAGGTCGCCCGAGCCCTGAGCGATATCGTCATCGACATCATGCTTGAGCTCGACCCACGTTGCGAGCATGTGGCGAACCTTGTCGCACGCGACGCCACTCGCCTGCTTCGGGAAAAACGCAGCTGCGATTTCGCTCACGCTGTCGCCTTCCACATACGCCTGGCGAATATCAATTTGCAGTTGACGGGTTTTGTCATTTTTCGCGGCCGTCTTGCATTCTTCGCTGCAGAACTTCTTCGGCACGCCGCGGCGACGGGCGAGCGAAAACGCCTTGCCGCACCGGGCGCAATAGCCGATTTTCACGTCGCCGAGCTTTCTCGAGAACAAAAACCAAAGGTACGCGAGATAGGTATCGAAGCTCAGGAAATCGTCGTCTTCGGTGGAACGGAACAAATCGACGCGCACGCCTTCCAAATGCAGCGAAATCAACGCCTGGACCAAATGGCGCAGCGAAACGACATCCTCTTCCGTCAGCACCGATTCGCGCACATCGAGCTTGCCTTCGACGGTTGTCGCATCGAATTGGACCGAAGAATCGCTTTCATCGCCTTCTTCTTCCGCAAACCCCGCGATATTCCTTTTTGCCTGCTCAATGAGCTCGTCTGCGTGGGCGCCATCATAGAAGCACGAAAGCACCAGGGCAAAATCGAGCGGCGTAATTTCGCGCTCGAACGAAAAAAGCGTGACTGTAAGATAATCGATCCCGTCCGGGTCGTGCTCGATGTCGCCAATCACGTAGTCGAATTCGTCGCCCACGAATTTCTTCAGCCACGGCATGCTTGGCATATGCGCCACGTAGCCATTTTCCCTGGCGGCATCAACAGCGAACGAAATAGCGAAAATCGAGAAGTCGTTTCCCGTTTCAACGTTCTTCACCAGGGTTTTCGCGACGAGCGCTTCCGACTGCGATTCTTCGTCGGCCCGCAATACCGCGAGCGGCTTGCCGCCATTCACCACTTCCTGCGCCGTGACAACCGCGCGGGCCACATTCGCGGCGCTTTGCCAATCGGCAAGCGACTCGCGCACGTCCGCCCCGAACAAAGGACCTGTTTGCAGGGCCAGCGGCAGCAGCCCGTCCTTATCGACAAAGGCGAGATCCTCGATGCCGATTTGCGACGCGGGGCGCGACGCGGCCTGATTAGGGGTCGCGAAGCGCTCGGCGACATTCGCCGGCACGAACTCGAGGCACGGCGACTCGGCTCGCGCAAGACGAACGTCATGCACGGGAATTCGGCCTTGCGGAGTTTTCAGCTGGTCAATTACGTTCATATTGGGATCCAACGGTCGACGGTATCGTGCGATTATTTTACCCCGTTTAAACGTCATTTTCGGGAAACAACCTAGCCGCAATCCGCTCGAGACGCGCCTTCGGCGAAACCGAAAGCACGAGTTGGCGGACGCCGCCTGAGCAGCCGCGCAAACGCTTCGCAGGCCAACCCTGGCAGGGTTCGCTTAGCTCGTAGCCGTTCCGCAGCGCGCGAAGCCTTGCGGAGTATTGCTGCAAGGCGAGCCGCACTTTCACCGCAGCGGCCCTTCATTCAGTCGACCCGCAGCGCGATAGGACTTCGCTACTGCGAAGACGCTTGCCCAGAACCGGAGAAGCCCATGGGCGCCTCGATGGCGACGGTATCGCCGACTTTCGCAAGGCTGCCGTCGCTTGGGGCAACCACGAGCTCGCGCCTTCCGTACGCATAGCTGCCCATTTGATAATCTTCCGTCGCAAACACCAGGCCTTCGCTCGCAATATAGAAATGGGAGCATCCGTCAAGCGGATTTTCGACATCAATGCCGCTTCCAGTCGCAGGGCTGATCAAGCACATATTTGTAATATCCCTCACGACTGCGTTCGTGCTCAGAAGATCGCTCGGATCGGTGGCGAGATACGCGGTGACCGCATCGGCAACGGCCGATTTTGCCTGTTCAGGAGTGAGGCCAAAGGCAGATATCGGGTCAACGGGATCGCCCGTTTCCAAGCTGTAAGCGCACCCCGTTACCGTCGTGGAGCCATGCGCACCCCATCCTGTGTCGTAGCGCTGGTCGCGCACGCATACAATGTCGTTGTCGATATACGTCAGCGTAATGGAGCGATACTGGCATATGAATACGATGGCGCCTCCCATGTCTTCTGCGGTATCGGGAGCGGCATTCGTCTTCTCGACATCGGTGCGCATGGATTCCTCGAGGGCGGCGTTGATCTTGTCGACCGCATCGCTTTGCACCGAAGCCTCGATATGCGGGTAGTACCACTTCTGCGCCTCGCGTTTGCCCGGCGCATCATATGGATCGACCGGCACGCTCACGTCCATCGAACGAGTTTCAACCGAATACGTGATTTCCTCGGGTGCTTCGACGGTTTGCTCGTTTTGGGTCTGCTGCGCGGGGAGCCACACGTCGGTGTAGACGCGGTAAGCGGCATATGCGGTGCCTGCGGCAAGGGCCATGGCCAACGCGACCAACACGACCATCGGCACGCGACGACGCGAGCGATGCTTCGTGGCATTCACCGCACCACGCAGCGTTTCAGATTGCTCCGACGAAGCGTTATTTTGAGGCGCGGCTGTCGCCGCGGGCACAACCGCCGCTACCGGCTTTCCGCACTCCATGCAGAATTTCGCATCGCTGGGAAGTTTCGCGCCGCATTTCGTGCAATACATGCCAATCGCCCTTCGCTTGATTCTCACTTCTTCTCGCGCCCGTATTGTAAGCCCGGTACGACAGGAAAACGCGCAAAACGACATCAGGCGCGCGTGCCTACACGATTTTTTTACCCGCTTTTATTCCCCTTTTCAGGACGGCGGCCTTTGATTATTCTTTTACTATCGAAACAACGCCCAAGGAAGCAGGGAACCATGTATTGCAGCCATTGCGGAGCAGAAAACGAAAACGCAGCTCAGTATTGCCGAAATTGCGGAAACGCGTTGCACGCAAGCGCATATCCAGGCGGCTCTTCCTCGGCATTTGAGCAGGAAATTGCCGCGAGCAAAGGCCGCCAGAACGTTGCGGAGTTTCTTCGCGCGTTCCAAGCCCACGTTGCGCCGCAAGCAAAAAACTACAATGCTCTCGGCGTCCATTGCGCACAAATGGAAACGCTCGAACGCCAGCGTGCCGACTTCGAGAGGTGGATGAAATCGCCTGTGCTTCCCATTGTGGGTGGCGCGCTTCTCGCGCTCGGTATTGGCCTGATCGCCTCGTTTGCCTCCTTCATGCAGGAGCATGCCAGCGAAGCCGCCATCATCGAAAACCCGACATTCGCCGATTACGTCAACAATATCGTTGCGCTGCTGTTCCTTGGATTGCCCCTCATCATTGGCGCCATCCTCATCGTCGTTTTCTTCGTTCAGAAAGCTCGTGCACCGAAAAATCGCGAGAAATTCGATAGCCAGTACGCTCAGGCGAAAGCAGCGGCCCAAACTGCCGCCAATGAGATACGAGACAACTACGAAGCGTTCCCGAACCACCAACTTGTAGCGTTCAAGTATGCCAGCCCGTGGCTGCTCGACGCCCTAATGCGCATCGTGGCCGACGGCAAAGCAAACACGCTCACTCAGGCAATTCAGTATTTCGAAAACGAGTGCTACCAACAGGAAATGAAGGGCATTGCGAACGCAAACCTCTATGCGACGCAAGAGGTTCTTGAGCAGACGAAATCCATCCAGCGCCAACTTGCGTACATCGGCGTCACGAGCACCATTGGCGCAATTGGAGCATGGCGCAAATAGCTTTCGAGACACCCTGCTCGATTACGCGAGGGCGCAGGGAACACAACCGGCCAAAGACTCATCCGATTCAATTCGCCTCGATACCGCCTTACGACTTCTTCATGACCTCGGTTTTGCATTTCGGGCACACGATGCGCATCGTGCCTTTGCCGCGCGGAATAGAGAGAATCTGCCCGCACCCTTTGCACCGGAAGTATTTCGTGGTCTTGCGATTCACGTACATGGTGTCGAGCATATTCCACCAACGCTTCGGCTTCGCCGATGCCGCAAGCCACTTCTGGTTCTCTTTTTCTCGTGCCGCGATGTTTTTGGAATAGCAACGCACGCAGCATACGATGAGCAGGACAAACGACACCCACGAAAGCACGCGCCATCCAAACAGGATTTCAAGCACCATGCAGATCACGGAAGTCACGAGCAACGCGACATTGAAATTATCCATGCCGCGACGGCCGACCATGAAAGCGCCGATTTTATACGGCAATTGCGCGAAGAAGTTTTTCATGAGCGTCTTTCCTCATATGCAGATATTTGAACAAGTAAGAGCATAGGTATTTACGCGCCGGTGATTGCAGGCTGTTGAAAAGCCGTCACCGGCGCGCGCCGCATGCGACGAAACCGCCATATTCCACCGCGCGGAAGCCCATGTCGCATGAAAACGCACGAAGTGCGTACCCTTTGAGCCAAACCCAAGCTATAGAAGATACTCGCTCCATAAAACCCCAGGTCGCGTATCGTCAATTCTAAAGTGGCATACGCTTTCTCAAAAGAGGATACGCACTTCGTGCGTTTTTATGCAATGGCATTGCGAATTTTGACGCAAAGGCGGCGTTACACACGAAAAGGCCGCCGCCCATGCGGGCAGCGGCCTTCGAAATGCAACTACGTTCGCAGCCGGCGCTTACAGCGTGCGCAGGTTGACCTCTTTGAGCTGACGGGTCGTGACCTCGTTCGGGGCGCCGGTCATGGGATCGGCTGCCGAGCTCGTCTTCGGGAAGGCGATGACGTCGCGGATGGAATCTTTGCCAGCCAGCAGCATGACCAGGCGGTCGAGGCCAATAGCGATGCCGCCATGCGGGGGCGCGCCAAGCTCGAGCGCATGAATCAGGTGGCCGAACTTCACTTCCATATCCTCATCGTCGACGCCGCAGCGCTTCAAGACGCGCTTCTGCAGCTCGGCGTTGTGAATACGAATGGAGCCGCCGCCGGCCTCGAAGCCGTCCATGACGATGTCGTAGCTGTAGCTGCCGCATGCCATGGGGTCGGTCTCGATTTTGTCCCAATCGGACTTCGGAATCATCGTGAACGGATGGTGCTCAGCCGCGTACTTCTTGGTTTCCTCGTCGTACTTGAACATGGGGAAGTCGACGACCCACAGCAGCTTGTGGCCATCACGCGGAATGTTCAGGGCCTCGGCCATGCGCAGGCGCAGGGCAGAAAGCACGGCGTTTGCGATATCGAACGTGTCGGCCGCGAACAGAACCAGGTCGCCCGGCTCGACGTTCATGGTTTCCTTGATCTTCGCGTGAACCTCGTCGCCCAGGAACTTGATGATGGGGCTCTTCTCTTTGCCGTCGGTGGTGTAAGCAATCCAAGCCATGCCCTTCGCACCATTGGCGGAAGCGATGTCGGCCAGCTTGTCGATGTCGCCACGGCTCCAGTCGCCAGCGCCCTTCGCGTTGATGGCCTTCACGATGTTGCCGGCCTCGACAGCCTTGGCGAACACACCAAAGCCGCAGCCACGCACGATCTCGGTAAGGTCAACGAGCTCCATGCCGAAGCGGATGTCGGGGCGGTCGCAGCCAAAGCGATCCATGGCCTCTTTCCACGGCATGCGCTGCAGCGGGAATTCATGCTCGACGCCAGCAGCTTCGAGAACTTCCTTGAAGACGCCTTCCATCATGTCGATGACGTCGTTTTCCTGAACGAACGACATCTCGATGTCGACCTGGGTGAACTCAGGCTGGCGATCGGCGCGCAGGTCCTCGTCGCGGAAGCAGCGAGCGATTTGGTAGTAGCGCTCGATGCCGCCCACCATAAGCATCTGCTTGAACTGCTGCGGGCTTTGCGGCAGCGCGTAGAACTTGCCCGGGTTGGGGCGAGACGGAACCAGGTAGTCGCGGGCGCCTTCGGGCGTGGAGTTCGCCAGAATCGGCGTTTCGACCTCGAGGAAGCCGCGCTCGTTGAGGGCCTTGCGCATAGCCTGAGCCACGGTGTGGCGAAGCTTGAGATTCTTGTACATCTCGGGACGGCGAAGATCCATGTAGCGCCACTTCATACGCGTGGTTTCGTCGGTCTCGATGCCATCCTCGATAGAGAACGGGGGCGTGACCGAGGTGTTCAGCACCTCGATGCCGCTGGCGAGCACTTCAATCTCGCCCGTCGCCATGTTCGGGTTCACAGTGCCTTCGGCGCGGGCGCGCACTTTGCCCGTGATTTTCAGCACGAACTCGCGGCCGAGGTGCTCGGCAACGTGGAACTCCTCTTCGGAAACGCAATCGGGGTCGATCACGATCTGCGTGTAGCCCTCGCGGTCGCGAAGGTCCACGAAAATCAGACCGCCATGGTCGCGGTTGTGCCACACCCAGCCAGTGAGGGTGACCTGCGCGTCAACATCGGAGGCACGCAGCTCGCCGCACGTGTGGTCGTGCATGCAATACTCGTTGATGAATTCGGTCATCGGTTTATAGCTCCTTGCGAAGTGAAACTAATCGCTCAAACTGGGCTATTGTAGCGCAGGAAGCACATGCGGCGAAAGGTCGCGACGCAATTTACGCTTCTTCGACACCTTCCGCATCGGCCGAAGCCGCCCCTGCCGCCTCGATTCGCTCGCATGCGGCGAGCGTTTCGGCGTAATCGGCCTGGTAGGCCTCTATTTCCGCGGAAAGGCTCGCGAGGTCAGATTCGGAAAGCCTCGCAGCGTCCGTTTCTTCGCAAGATGCGAACCCGCCATCGGAAAGGGCCTGGTCAAGCTCGCGTTTTGCCGCATCGGCGGCACCTTTGCGAATGCCGCGCTGCGTGCCGCACGTCAGGATGAGAGCGCGCTGCGCTTCTTCGCGCTCACAGTCGCCTTGCTCGATGGCGATGGCCCTCTCCCGCTCATGTTCGGCCATCTCGAACAAAATGCCATTCAGCTCATTTTGCTGGCCTTCGTAGTAATGCGCGCGCTTGGCGACCTCGGCCGCTGCACGAGCCCTCGCAAGCGTGGCGCCTTTTTCCTGCATTTCGGGCAGCGCGGCCATAAGGCTTTGCAGGTGCTCGAACAATTCCTCGTCGTTCATGGTCATGCGATTCCTTTCATCGCACGTAAGTCTAGCAAAAAGGGCCCGCCAAGCGGCGGGCCCGGGGAGGGGTGTATTTCGATGCCGTTCTGCTGAACAGCGCTTCAAGCTATCGTCGGGCGCAGCCGAGCACCGCATCGCGCCTTGCGCTTGTCGCTCGCGTAGCGCCGCTACGCTTCGCTCCTGCCTTCAAAACAATTCGCGATGCCAAGCTGTATCTCGCCCTCATGGCCAGCCGACGGCTCGTTCGTATTCCTACTGCTCCTCGTAAACGCCCGCGAGCTGTTCGCCGAGGCACTTGCCCTCGACGAGGCAGCGGCCATGGCTGTTGCCCTGAACGTTGATCGGGTAGTCGTACGCGTACATGTTGCCCGAGCAGTTGCCAATGGCGTACAGACCCTTGATGGGCTCGCCCTCGGCGTTAACAACCTCAAAGTTGTCGGAAATCGCGATGCCGCCGACAACAGCGAGCAGACCGGGGGCAACCTTGGTCGCGTAGAAGGGGGCCTGCTCAATGGGGAACAGGAAGTGAGATTCCTTGAAGAAGTCGGTGTCTTCGCCCTTCTTGCACATCTCGTTGTAGCGCTCGATGGTCTTCTTGGCCTCGTCAGCGTCAACATCGAGCTGCTTGAGCAGTTCGTCGATGGTGTCGGCAACCTTGTAGTTGTCGGGGGTCTTCTCGACGCCTTCCTTCACCGTCTTGGCGTGGGAAGCGGACGCATCGGCAGCCGTGGTGCCCACAGCGCGGAACGAATCCCAGAACATGCCGCCGCCGAACTCGAGCGACGCGGTGTTGTCGGCCTCGAAGTTGGAGTCGAAGATCGACCAGCAGTGGTCGTCGCCGCCATTGACCATGGTGCCAACGCACTTGCCCTGAACCCAGGTGGCCTCGTTCATGAAGCGCTTGCCCTTGGGGTTCACGAACAGGAAGGGACCATGATACATAGCCGCGGCCTGCGGGTGCATCATCGTGGGCCACGGGCCATCCTGGAAGGTGCCGCCAACCCATGCGGCCATGTTGTGGCCGTCGCCGGTGTTGCCCTGGTCGGAGCACAGACGGGTCATGACCTTGTTCGCGATGGGAGCGAACTCGTTGATGTACTCATCGTTGTAGCTCACGTCGCCAGTAGCGAGCACGACGCCCTTGGAGGCGTTGTACTGCACGTACTTGCCCTCTTCGTTCTTGCAGATAGCACCGGTGACTTCGCCCTTGTCGTTGGTAACGAGCTGCTGAGCAGGCATGTTGTACACGAGCTCGAAGTTGCCCGTCTCTTCAGCCTTGGCGATGAACAGGTACTCGATGTACGTCGCGATGGAGATCGCCTCGTTTTCCTTGGCGAGGTTGCCGCCGAAAATCATGTGGTAGCAATCGATCTCGGGGTGCACCGTGGAGTTGGAGCCAACGGTGACCATGCACTTCGCGCCATCGGACTCGGCGAGGTCGAGCAGCCAGTTCATGCAGCGCTCGCTCTCGCGGAACCACTTGGCAACGAGAGACTCGCGGCAGCGGCTGCCGCACGTGGAAACCCAGCGCTCCATTTCGATGGACTTGTCGAAGTGGATGTCGAGCGCGTCAAGCGCCTTCGATGCGATAGCGCCTGTGCCGCCAACGCCGTGGCCATTGGGCACGCCGTCTTTCTCAACCAAGGTAACCTTGGTGCCGTTCTGCGCGGCATTCAGAGCGCAGCAGGTTCCTGAATAGCCGGCGCCAATAACGAGCACCTCGGTTTCGACGGTTTCGGCAATATCGGTGATTGCCTCGGGGGCAACTTCCCACGTGTGCTTCGATTCGGCAGCAGCTTCGGCCTTGCTGCTCGAGCTCGACGAGCCGCCCGACGGGCTGCAGCCAAACATGCCGAGCGCAGCCACGCCAGCGGCGGAAAGCGTTGCGCCTTTGAGCAGGTTGCGGCGAGAAATGCCCTTCTTCAATTCTTCCATGGTTCCCTCCTAATGGAATCCCTTGGGATGCCGCGCCCGAAGAGACCGCCCCAAATGCCACAGCAAGCCGCGCAGGCCCAAAACCGCGCAGGCGTATTTCATGGCTTTTGTAGAAGCGCGCCCTCCCGGCGCTTGCATCTGCACCCTCCCTGGATGCGACGGCGCCACTATAGATGCAAA
Organism: uncultured Slackia sp.; assembly: GCA_934661005.1. Lineage (GTDB taxonomy): Bacteria > Actinomycetota > Coriobacteriia > Coriobacteriales > Eggerthellaceae > Slackia. The sequence goes on along the minus strand of CAKUIK010000014.1, from coordinate 23,070 downwards.
GCGAGGCGCGACGCACCACATATTATGGGTTGTTTTATTGTTTTGCCTGATGGTGAGCTTGTTTAGCCTCGTATTATCGGGGTAGCAACCCATGGAATCCAGGATTGAAAAACAAGACAACCCACCTCACTTCGGCAAGGTGGGTTGGTATTTTTTGAATATGGAGCGCGGCAAGGAAGACCGAAGGCAGGCTAATTCAAAAGATCAATGAGCTCTTGCTTCGAGTGAATTCCGAGTTTACGATAGATGCTTTTCGTATGCCCGCGCACCGTATTTTCCGAAATATAGAGACGGCGAGCAATAGCTGCAACGGTGTTCCCATGCCGCATCAAATCGGCGACCTCGCACTCGCGAGCAGATAGCGGGTCGACGAGATTAAGCGAAGAAAGACGCTCTTCGAAAGAGGTCGGCGATTCGTCGACCGACGACGCGAAGGCGGCGTCATGTGCGCGACGAGAGACGGCGGAGGACTCTTCCTCACGCTCCTGAACGCCAAGCGGTTCTTCCTCACTCGACAGTGCCTCCTGAATGCACGGTTCCTTTTCAGCCGCGCACGCATCTTGAATCGAAGATTCCCCAGCGTTCGCCCGAACGATGCTGTCCGCAATGGTTTCCCCAGAATCGCATTCGTTCAAACCGGGCTGAGGAGCCGCGGTTATCGAACGGCGCACATCGCTTCTGTTGCGGCCAAGCGACGCCAAAAAGAGCGCCGCCGTAAGCACATACACGCACACGAACAGCACGTCGACCACGAGCGTGAAATCGAGCACGGTATGCGCAGCGGCAACCTGTCCCACTGCATCGCCCCAAAACAAGCTCACGAGCGTGGGGGCTACGCACAGCGCATACACAAGCGACGAATCGATGGCCTTGCGGCTTGCATACGCCGCACAGGTAATAAGCAGCAGCAGATTCACCACCTCGAAGCCGAACATGGTGAATACCGAAACCGCGCCGAGCCATCCAATGCCGAAGAACGTGGGCAGCAGGAACACGCCCGTGATGAGCGGAAAGAGGACTTGGTATACGCGCAACATGTCGAAGCCACGCTCGGTGAATAGTTCGATGGCCGCGACCACAAGCGTGGCGCAGCTCATGCCGAGCATAATGCCCTCGAACGAACCGAGGTTGCCCTGCGGAACCACGTAGCCGATCATCTTCCACACAAAACCGATGGCGCACACGCAAAACACTGGACGCCCCATATCGCGCAGCAGCATGCGTCGACGCTCGTGGGTGAGCGCTTCCGCTTCATAGGGAACGACCTCGGCAAGACTTTTGCGCAGCGTCCAAGCGCCAAGCGCGGGCAAGACGATGACACCGCAAACCACGAGCCACTCCGTCGGCAAAAAGCCGATGGCGATGCACAGCACAACCGAGCACAACGCCGAAAGGGGAATATAAACCGTGGTGCGTGAAGTGCCCTCTGACGCATAAAAGCTCTGCCACATTACGAAAAACGCGCCCTGCGAAGCTCCTACCAGCACCGACGCGATTGCAACCGAGACGACCGAGAAATCGGCCAAGAAAAATGCAAGATAGTAGAGAAGGGACCCAGCCGACAGCGCAATGCCCGCAATATACGCCGACTCGGGAGAATACGCCTTGCTGCCACGACGGATTGAAAGCACCGCTGCCACAACAACGGCGACGATGGTCGAAAGCTGTTTTCCAACAGAAAAGCCCGTGCTTGCAAACGCAAATTCATCGGCAGGGGCCATGAGCGCAACGAACGTGACGGCCCAGAAAAAGCAAAAGCCCAGGTGGTGCCACTTCAAACCTTTGACGATACCCCTCGCCTGCGCAACGGACATGCGCGCCTCCCTTATATCTTCTCCCCAGAAAACTGCCCCATAATAGCAAAAAACCGGCCGCGCGACCGCGCAGCCGGCTTCGGCACGCCATTGGACAGGCGAAATCGCCACCTTGGCAGACAAATGGACCGGGGAATGCTCCCTGGCCCATACAAAATCGGTTTTGCGTCGAGAGCAACCAAGTCATACTCGACAAGAGCCGCTTTCGCAGCCCAGGTCAGCGAGCATGGGTCTGGCGGAGCAGATTGCCTTGAAGCCCAAGCGCATTGGCCTTGTGGCCATGCGCGAGGGCTGAATGGCAAGATATTTACGCCCCGAACCAAACAAAAGCCGCTTTCGCAGCCCAGGTCAGCGAGCGGCAAGCCGGCGAGTCGAATTGGCCCGAAAGAGGAGCGACGCGTAGCAGCGCTACGCGAGCGACGATTGAGGGTCGCGCGCGAACTGCCGCGACAAAGCAAAAAATCGCTTCCACGAGCAATGTCAGCGAGCATGGGTTCTGGCGGAGCAGATTGCCTTGAAGCCCAAGCGCATTGGCCTTGTGGCCATGCGCGAGGGCTGAATGGCAAGATGCCCGCCAGAACCCAGCGCAGCGTCGGCAGTTGGCGCCGTTCTATCGAACGGCGCCAACCAACTAATGACGGAAGTGGCGATGCCCCGTGAACACCATGGCGATGCCGTGTTCGTCACACGCCTCGATGCTCTCCTCGTCGCGGATGGAGCCGCCGGGTTGGATGATGGCAGTAACGCCGAAACTTGCCAGCGCATCGATGTTGTCGCGGAACGGGAAGAACGCATCAGACGCGGCAACGAGGTTCTTCGGCTCAAGGCCCATGCGCTCGCATGCCTCAAGCGCGCGCTCGCCGGCCAAGCGGCCCGAGTCGACGCGGTTCGGCTGGCCAGGGCCCATGCCAATGCCCGCATGGTTCTTGGAAATAAGGATGGCGTTGGACTTCACGCCCTTGCACACCTTCCACGCGAACAGCAGCTCGTCCATTTCCTCATCGGTGGGCTTGCGCTTCGTGGGAACGGTGAACTCATCGGGCGTTTCGGTCACGGCATCGGCGGTTTGGGCCAAAATTCCGCCGTCGACCGAGCGATATTCAACGCGAACCGGGGCATCAACGCCGCCGGTGCGCAGAACGCGCAGGTTCTTCTTCGCCTGCAAAAGCTCAAGCGCAGCAGGCTCGAAGCTCGGGGCAATGATGACCTCAACGAACTGCTTATTCGCATTCATGTGCTCGATCATCTCGAGCGAAACCTCGACGTTTGCCGCGATAATGCCGCCAAAAGCGCTTTTCGGGTCGCACGCGAACGCCTTGTCGTATGCCTCGGCGACCGTAGCAGCCGTTGCCGAACCGCAGGGGTTCTGATGCTTCAGAATAACCACGGCGGGCTCGTCGAACTCGCGAGCGAGCGTCCAGCACGCATCGGTATCGAGAATGTTGTTGTAGGAAAGCTCCTTGCCGTTGAGCTGCTCGGCATTCACGAGGCTATGCGCGTCGGCATTGGGAAGACGGTAGAACGCAGCGCTCTGATGCGGGTTTTCGCCATAGCGCAGATCCTGCTGCTTCTCGAGGTGAAGGTCGATAACGTCGGGAGTCTTCTCGCTGAAATCGGCCTTGCCGTTGAGCTGCTCATCCATCCAAGCAGCAATCGCGCCGTCGTAGGCATTCGTGGTTTCGAACACCTTCAGCGCGAGCTTCGCACGCGTCTCGCGCGTGGTGGCGCCGTCGTTGGCACGCATTTCCTCAAGAATCGCATCGTAGGTGGAAGGCTCGGTAACCACGGCAACGCTCTCGAAGTTCTTCGCGGCGCTGCGCAGCATCGACGGGCCTCCGATGTCGATGTTCTCGATGCAGGTGCCGAAATCGGCGCCCGAGGCAACCGTCTTTTCGAAGGCATACAGGTTCACGACCACCATGTCGATCATCTTGATGCCATGCTCTTCGGCTTCGGCCATATGCTTGGCATTGTCGCGCTTCGCGAGCAGACCGCCGTGCACCATGGGATGCAGCGTCTTCACACGGCCGTCCATCATTTCAGGGAAATTCGTCACCGCATCGATGGGCGTCACATCAACGCCCGCTTCGGCAATCACCTTCGCGGTGCCGCCGGTCGAAATAATCTCAGCTCCGAATTCCTCGTGCAAAGCGCGCGCGAACTCAACCACGCCCGTTTTGTCGGTCACAGAAACCAGAACGCGTTTAACCTGGGGGTTAGTCACGTTTCCTCCTCCGTTTTCCTTCCGTTGACTTTTAATTACCTTATCAGCCGAATCGCCCGCGCGCCGCGACATCGACGCGAGCGGGCGAAAAAGACATGCATCGGACCGCACGCGTCATGCGGCGAGGCCGAAATACGCGCTATCGACCCAAATTCGAGTCGTGTTTCGCGCGCGCGGCTTCCGAATAGTTCTGCTTGTACCGCTCGTCCACAAGCTCGGCAACAATAGCGATGGCGAGCTCGGCCGGCGTTTTGGCGCCAAACCTCAAACCGATGGGGCGCTTGATGCGATTCCACCCGTCTTCGGTACCACCCTTAGATATCACCAGGTCATGAACGGTATCGTTTTTACCCTTACAACCCATCATACCTATATAGTGCAAATTGTTCCTTATGGACCACACGCACGCCTCGGGGTCAAACATATGACCGCGCGTAAGCACGCACGCATAATCATTGGGGCTTGCGACGATACTCGAAAGCCCATCGAAGTTGCCACCCTCAAGCAGCACGCGCTGGGCATTCGGGAAACGCTCTTCCGAAATATACGCGGGGTCGTAGTCGACTGCTACCACATCGAAGCCCACATGATGGGCAAGCGCGGCAACCTCTGCCGACGCGTCGGAAGCGCCCAAAAGCCACACGCGAACCTTGTCGAACAGCGGCGTGGCGAGCCACGTAAGGCCATCGAACTGCTCGGTATGCATGGCGGGGCCACGCGTGGCATCTTTCATTTGGAAGATATCGCGCGGGGAATATTCGCGGCCGCATACGATTTCTTTGGCGTCGTTGCAGAAGAACACAAACGAATCGCCGCAGCCCGAACCCACGTCACCGTATTTCTTCGTAACTTCGTTATCGACGTTTTCGCAGGCAGCGGGCGCGTCGTATACGAATTTGAAGCCGACCCAAGCAAGATCGCCCTCGTCGATCGCCTTGGCAGCACGCTCGAACACGCATGCGTCGGCAGGCGTAAGGCCAGCCGAGATTTCCGCAAGCGCAGCGGGTGTCACATGCGCACGACCCTCAAGCGCCTCGGCCGCGAAACACGGAAAGTCGTCGGAAGAAAGCTCAACCGGCTTGCCCGCAGCGACATCCGCCGCGAGCGAGCGCAGGAATTCCGCCGTCATCATACGCACCACAAACCTCTCATTAAAACTGCCGTCGCCCATTTTGGCGTCCAGTTCGCGAACAGGGCGTAACCAGGGAGTTCTTCGACGTCCCGTTCGCGAACGGGACGTCGAAGGCCGCGCATCACATTCCGCTCGTAAACGGAACGCGACGCACGGCGAAGCGCCGAAGAAATATCTGATAAATGCTCGTAGCATTTATCAGATATGCCCGGTATTTAGGCTTTTGCCCCATCCGCGTCAGCCAACCCTCGCGGCAAAGCCCACCTCGCCCTCGCGTACCGGGTTACTTAATATGCACGCGGCCCGATTCTTCGTCGACCGACACGCGGCCTTCAGCAATCAGCTGCACGGCCTGCGGATACAGCACGTGTTCAACCTCATGGATTTTCGCCTCGAGCATATCGAGCGTGTCGCCTTCCGCGACCTCAACCGCACGCTGCGCGACAATAGGGCCTTTGTCGTAATCTTCGTTGGCGAAATGCACGGTCACGCCCGTCACCTTCACGCCCGCTTCGAAGGCATCGCGAATGGCATGCGCGCCTTTAAACGAAGGCAGCAGCGCGGGGTGCAAATTCAGCACGCGATTCGGGAACGCGCGCAGCATGACCGGAGTCACCTTGCGCATGTAACCAGCCATAACGATGTATTCGGCGCCAGCAGCCTGCAGCGCTTCGACAATTTGGGCATCGGCGGCTTCCGCATCGGCGTACAGCGTTTTGTTCATAACGAGCACCGGAATGCCCGCAGCCTGCGCACGTTCGATGCCGTACGCGTCGGGGCGCGAAGAAACCACCTGAACAATTTCCGCATTCAGCGTGCCCGCAGCGATGTCGTCAATGAGCGCCTGCAGATTCGTGCCCGAGCCAGAAAGCAAAACGCCGATTTTCAAAGGTTGAGTCATGTTCGAATCCTTTCCAGGTGCAAATAAAAGCCGCTTCGCTCGGGCCCGCAACGTTTCGCTCCCGCCGCGCTCGAGCGGGCTTACGTGAGACCACCTGCGCTCATGTTTGTTCGTCTTTTCAAAATGAACGCAACCAGGCGAGCATATGGCGAAACCCCGAAGGGGCGAAGCGGTAGCCGCAACGAGGTTTCTGAAAACCCCGGACGTCAGACGCGAACGACAGCCCACTGTGGCCCGAGCGACCCCTTTCGGGTGCCCTGCTGAACTGAGCAGCAGAGCCAAAACAGAAAGCGGGCCAGGCTTTTCCCGACCCGCTCCTTTGCTTTATTCGGCGTAACGAACCACGCCAGTGCCTTCGACGATTTTACCGATGACGACCGGTTCTTCGCCCGACTTCGCCAGCTCATCCATCACGGCGTCGACGCGCGCAGCGTCGACGATAAGCACCATGCCAATGCCCATGTTGAAGGTCTTGAGCGCCTGCTCCTCGGTAAGGCCGGCGGCCTCAATGCCCATCTTGATGATGGCAGGAACCTCCCATGCATCTTTATTGACCAGGGCATCCATAGTTTCGGGAAGCGCACGGTTAAGATTCTCGGTAATGCCGCCGCCCGTGATGTGGGCCAAAGCATGCACGTCGCCCGGCAGGTTGCGCAGGCAATTGAGCACCGGCTTCACATAAATGCGGGTGGGCGCGATAAGGGCGTCGCCGAGCGTTTCGCCGTTGAGCTCGGCCACGGGAGCCGCAAGCTCTTCGGCGGTTTTACCCTCGACGAGCACCTTGCGCACGAGCGAGTAGCCGTTGGAATGGAAGCCGCTCGAACGCAGGCCCACGAGCACGTCGCCTTCCACAACGCCGTCGGGGCCGATCATCTTCGGGCGGTCAACAACGCCCACGGTGAAGCCCGACAGATCGTAATCGTCGGGATCCATAACGCCGGGATGCTCAGCCATCTCGCCGCCGATAAGCGCGCAGCCCGCCTGACGGCAGCCTTCTGCGATGCCGCCCACGACCTTGGCGACATGCTCCTTCTTCAGCTTGCCAATGGCAATGTAGTCCAGGAAGAACAAAGGCTCGGCGCCGCACGCCAGAATGTCGTTCACGCACATGGCGACCAGGTCGATGCCCACGGTGTCATGCTTGCCGATGAGCTGGGCAACCTTGAGCTTCGTGCCCACGCCGTCGGTGCCCGAAACCATAAGCGGCTCTTCCATGCCCTTGAATGCCGCCGCAGAGAACAGGCCGCCGAAGCCTCCGATATCGCCCACGACCTCGGGGCGATAGGTGGAATGCACGGCGTCTTTAATGGCGTCGACCGCAGCCGCGCCCTCTTCGATGTCGACGCCCGCGTCGGCGTAAGTGATTTCTGCCATGGGTAAGACTCCTGTCTATTCATTGACGGGCAAAGGGGCAATCCCCTTCCCCATTTTCAACCTCATGCAATGGTTCTTGCATCTAAACAAAAGCGGGACAAAGGGAAGGCCCCTTGCCCCATCGAAAATCGGAAGCGCCCGCACCTAGATAGGAGCGCGGGCGCAGCGGGTTAGCTCTTCTTCAAAAACGCGTTCTTCGTGATGGAATCGGGCAGCGCGACGGGATATTCGCCCGTGAAGCATGCCTCGCAGAACGTTTTGCTGTGCGCATCGCCCACGGCTTCGCGCAGGCCATCGAGCGAGATGAACTCGAGCGAATCGCAGCCGATGAACTCGCACATTTCCTCGTTGGTCATGTTCGCGGCGATGAGCTGGTCTTGGTTGGCGGTGTCGATGCCATAGAAGCACGGCCACATAACCTCGGGGCTCACGATGCGGAAATGGATTTCCGCCGCGCCGGCAGAACGAAGCATGTCGACGAGCTTCTTCGACGTATTGCCGCGCACAATGGAGTCGTCGATGACAACCAGGCGCTTGCCCGCAATGACGCTTGGCAGCGGGTTGAGCTTGATGCGAATGCCCATTTGGCGCATTTCCTGCGTGGGCTGAATGAACGTGCGGCCGACGTAGCGGTTCTTCACGATGCCATCGGTGAATTCGATGCCGCTCGCCTCAGCGTAGCCAAGCGCGCCAGGCACGCCCGAGTCGGGCACGCCGAGCACCAGGTCGGCCTCGACCGGAGCTTCACGTGCGAGAATGCGACCCATGTTGCGACGGGCCTGATAGACGCTCTGCCCGTCGATAACCGAGTCGGGGCGCGCGAAATAGACGTATTCGAAAATGCAACCGCGCGGCTCTTGGGGCTCGATGGCCTGCAGCGTCGAGATGCCCGTGTCGTTGATGCGAATAATCTCGCCCGGGCGCACATCGCGCACGAATTCCGCGCCCACGATATCGAGGCCGCAGGTTTCGCTGGAAACGACCCAGCCGCGATTATCAGGCAGCTTGCCCAAGCACAGCGGACGAATGCCGTGCGGGTCGCGGAACGCATAGAGCGCCGTGGGGCTCGCGAGTACCATGGCGTAAGCGCCGTCGATCATCTCCATGGCGGTTTTGATGCCCTCGGTAAGATGATGGGTTTCGCGCGTGTAATAGCCAATGACCTGGCACGCGACTTCCGAGTCAGTGTTGCTGCGGAATTCGACGCCCTTGCTAATGAGGTCGGCGCGAATGCGGTTCGTGTTCACGAGCGTGCCGTTGTGCGCAAGCGCGATGAGCACCTCGTCGATGGCCGACATATGGGGCTGGGCGCTTGTCCAGTTGCCCATGCCGCCGCTCGTGGAGTAGCGGCAATGACCCACGGCCACTTCGCCGCGCAACGCCGCAAGCGCGCTTTCATTGAACACCTGGGTAACCAAGCCCAAGTCTTTCGTGACCGTCACGGTGTCGCCATCGCCCACCGCAATGCCGGCGCTTTCTTGGCCGCGGTGCTGCAGGGCCTGCAAGCCGAAGCAAGTCAGCCTCGCGACATCGTCGGTGGTGGAGTACACTCCAAACACCGCGCACTCTTCTTCAAGCCGATCTGGCTTCTCGCCGGGAAAGATTGACGTTGCCACCCGGTATTCCCCCTTGTCGGAAAACGTTCGAACACGCTCGATGCTTGGCCAAAATTGGCCAGATACTCGCATGGTACCATCGCGCGCACGCCGTGGGGCTGAAAAGCACGTGTGCACAGACGAAATAGACGAATACCGAGGCTGACGGCCATCGATTTTTCGAAAACGCGCAAGAAGCCAAGGCCCGTGCGCACTGTTTGAGGGAAACACGAAGGACGCTGGTTGGCGGAGGCTCAATTTGGCAACAAGCATGCCGATCGAGCCGCATTGCGCCGAAAACAAACCCGCATGACAAAAAACTGCGGCGATTAGGCAATCGAGAAGCACCCCGGAACGCCCATGGAGAACCTGCCGAGAACAAGAAGGCCGCGTCATTCTCATAATCGCAGGTCACGCAAATTCGCCCGCCCGTCTAGAACGGGCAACGGGCTGCAAAACAGCCTAATCGTTGCGCTTTTTGCCAAAGCGCAAGCCTAAAACAATCGGTGCTCGGCGCCAACAGTGACGGCGATTACAGCGGCAACTACCCTGCATTCGCGGGCGTCGCCTGCTCGACGCAGCCGCCACAGAGTACCGCACGCGTGGTGGCATAGTCGTCGCCACATGTGATGAGTGTGAACAGCTTCGTTACCGACGCGAGGTCAACATCGGTCGGCGCGTTTACTGCGGAATCATTGATGCGCGCCGTCATATATGAGCGCATGGCCGCTTCATCGGCGAAGTTCGGCTGCAAGATGTTCGTTTCTGTATTCTTCACCACATCGAGCGCATAGGTGCGGCAGCGGTAGTTCTGCGTAGGCGTCAAAATATAGAACGTGCGCGCTGCATCAAACGTCGCCTGGTCGGTCATGGCGAGAATATGCGCGAACATGGTCTCGTCGTTCATGTTGTGGCCGTAGATGAAGTTATTCGAATCGGAGAAATCGCCCGCATTGTCGGCGGAAAGGAAAATGGTGCCCTTGTGCACCAGACCACTCGTGCTGCCCGTAAAGTCTTTCTGCAGGTATTCTTCGTCGTTTTCGCCCTGCACGATGGGGTAGTCGATGCTTGTGCCCGGCATGTACACCCATCCGACGATGTCTTCGTTCTGCTCACGCAGCGCATCCCAGTTCACTGTCATATCGGCGAGCGCGGTTTCTTCCTTCGCCAAGCCCGATGTCGCTGAAATGTCGTCGTAGACCTTCGTGCCATGCCAATAGCCATAGCCGATGGTCGCGAGCACGCCGAGCGAAATCGCAAGCACAATTGCAGCAACGATGAGGACGATCGTCCACACGCGACTCTTTCCCGAACCGCCATGTTTATCGCCGCGGCCGTGCTTGCCCCCGCCCATATTCGAACCGTAGTTGGCGCGGGAATAGTCGGCGGCGTTTTGCGTCGACGGCCGCGCCGCACCACGAGCGTTGGCGGAATAGGGATTTGCCGCATGGCGAGGCTGCGCGGGGCGCGCAGGAACGAACCCGCCCTGCTGGGCGGGCCCCTGCGCCGAATGCGCGCGATAGGGATTTTGCTTGTTCGTATCCATGGTGCCCACTATAGAAGAAAGATCGCGGCAGCACAAAGGAACTCCCGCCCAGTGCGCCTCTTTTTCACGAAGGCGGCGTGCTGGGCATTCTGTTCAAAAAGCACGTCGAATGTGGCATGCGAGCCCCGCTCTCCGAGCGACTGAGGAGCATTGAACCTTTCCTCACACGCAAAACCCCAGGTCACAATGTATGCGACCTGGGGTTTCCTTACCAAGCGCTTTTTAGGAAGCGCGCAAATGCCACATTCAAGGCCAATTTTGAACAAAAACGCGAAGCGGCTACAGTCCCAAGCGCTTCTCGAGCTCGTCGTTGATAATCTTCAGGGCCTTCACGCGCGCGTAATACTTATTCGTGGACTCAAGAATGCGCCACGGAGCATACGGCGTGCTCGTAAGGCGGAACATATCGTCGACGGCAGCATCGTATTGTGAGTGCTTGTCGCGATTGCGCCAATCCTCGGGCGTGATTTTCCACTGCTTGTCGGGGTTGTTCTGGCGATCGTTGAAGCGGTTGAGCTGCTCCTCGGGGCTTACCGCAACCCAGAATTTCAGCAACAGCGCGCCCCATGCCTCAAGCTCGCCTTCGAATTCGTTGATCTCGTCGTAGGCGCGACCCCACTCAGCCGGGCTCGCGAAGCCTTCCACACGCTCAACGAGCACGCGGCCATACCAGCTGCGATCGTAAATGCCCACATGGCCGGCGCGCGGCAGGCGCGTCCAGTAGCGCCACAAATGTGGATGGGCGAGCTCGACTTTCGTGGGGGCTGGGCTGGGGAAAATGGTGTAAGCGCGCGGATCGATGGCCTGGGCCACGCGCTTGATGTTGCCGCCTTTGCCGGCCGCGTCGTCGCCTTCGTACAGAATCATGAGCGGCACGCGGGCCAGGTACATCTTCAGCTCGAGCTCGGCGAAGCGCTTCTGCTCGCGCTTGAGCGCTTCCTGGTATTCTTCCCTGGTCAGCGCGAGCGTATGGTCGATGTCGGCCAAGCGCGGCGGGTTCTTCACGATGGTGAAGCGCGAATGCAGCGGCGCCTCTTCAGCCTGCTCGGCAGCCTGCGCGCGAGCAGCAGCCATCACGCGTTCGGTCTCTTCGGGCGCGCGGTCGCGCGGGTCGACCTGCTCAAGGGCACCGGCGCTGTTGGCGGCAGCCTTCGCAGCGGCGGCTTCGGCGGCAGCATCGGGGCCGCTCGCAAGCGCGCGATCAAGAGCCCGCACGAGCGCCTTGGCGATGGCGATATTCGCCGAACGCTTGTCCTCGCCGTTGACCATGGTCCAACGCGCGAAATCGAAATCGGTATTGCGCAAAAGCTCATCGTAGCGCGCGTAGATTTCGTCATAGTCTTTTACGGTAGCGAGTTCTTCATCGCTCACGCGCCACGCGGTATCGGGATTATCGTGAAGGCTCTTCAGGCGCTTCTTCTGCACATCTTTCGATATATGGACGAAGAATTTCAGCACCACATAGCCATCGGCGGAAAGCTGTCGCTCGAATTCGCTCACGGCGCGCCTATAAGCCCGCAGGTGAGCCGCATGGTTCGCGTCAGAATCGGTGTACACCAAACGGCGCGCGGCGGCGGTGTACCACCCGCGCTCGTAGAGCGTCATGTCGCCGCGAGGGCCAAGCGCCTGCCAGAATTCCTGCATGAGCGGCTCGAAGCCGGTAACGCCCGTGCCCATATCTCGAAAACGAGCCGCGCCCTCTTCGTCGAAATTCGACAGCACATGCATATGCGTCGCGCGCGCGTCGAGCTCGTACACCAAATCGCCAATGCGGCTCCCCTTGCCCGCGCCGTTCCAACCCTCGAACAAGGCAACGACGCCCACGCCCTTTTTGCGGGCCTCTTGCTGCAGCACTACGAGTTTCGCGATAAGTTCGTCGTGCAGGGGCTTATATTCCTCTTTCGTCATTTTCGCCGAAAGATCAACTTGTTCCAGCATATGAATCCCCTTTCACATTGTGCGTTGAGTCAATTATGCGCCAACACCGCCCGCACGCGAGGGGGCAACGGGTATTTCGTGCAACTGTTTACACGCCGTTGCGGGTCTGGCATTGCTTTTTTCAAACGCCCCGCTCGCGCCCCGCAAAGTCCCTTTCGCTAAATCGGTGCAAAGCCTTGGGTTTGTGCAAATTCATAGCATCTGCTTATCGGTATAATGGTAGATAGCTAATGCGTTTTTTCAGGGGCATGCGCCACACTTTCATGCGATTTGATGCATTTCCCCTGTTCCCGATGCACATGAGGAGGAATGTCATGGGTGAGGAAAACGAAGCCAAGGCCACTGCCACAGAGGTAGACGACGCGAAAAAGGCCAAGAAGCCGAAAACCGATCGAGCCGAGAAAAAGCTCACGCGCCCGGCGCATAAAGCGTATATGCAGAACCGCGAGCTTTCGTGGCTCGAATTCAACAAGCGCGTGCTCGATCAATCCATCGACCCGCACGTCCCCTTGCTCGAGCGTCTGAAATTCATCTCTATTTGGCGCAGCAACTTGCAGGAATTCTTCATGGTGCGCGTAGGTAGCCTTACCGACCTTGAGCTGGCGAAAGAAATCGTGTTCGACTCGAAGACCGGCATGACGCCGCGCGAGCAGCTCGACGCCGTGTATGCGCGCGTGCGCGAACTCACGCCCATCGCGGCCGAGGACTTCCGCCAAACGCGCCATCTGCTCGACGACGCGGGCATCCACCAGCTTTACCCCGACGAACTCACGCCCGCTCAGCACAGCGAACTTATGAATTACCTGGATTGCAACGTGCTGCCGCTCGTATCGCCCCAGATCATCAACGCAACGCACCCCTTCCCCCATCTGGAAAACGGCGCGCTGTATATTGCCGTGCGCCTCGATGAGGAAGCCGAGGCCGAAGCGCTGCCCGAAGACGCCACCAAAGCCGAACGCAAAGCCGCGCGCGCCAAAGCGGCCGAAAACGTACTCATGGGCATTATCCCTATGCCGCGCAACTGCCCGCGCATGATTGAGCTCACGGGCGAAAACGGCAAATACTCGTTCATCTTGCTCGAGCACGCGCTCGAAATGGTGGCCGACAAGATTTTCGAGATGTACCCAGTGAAATACGCCAACGTGATTCAGGTCACGCGCAACGCCGACCTCGATACGGCCGAAGAATCCGACGAGTACGATGAGGATTTCCGCAGCCATATGCAGCGCATCTTGAAGAAGCGCGGCCGCCTGGCCCCCGTTCGCCTCGAAAGCGAACGCCCGCTGTCGTACACCACCGATAAATTCCTGCGCGAAAAGCTCGGCCTGAAAAAGCAGCAGGCCTACACCGTTGGCATGCCGCTCGACATGGGTTACGCGTTCGCACTTATGGGCAAAGCTCCCAAGGCAATCGCCGAGCCGCTTATGGACGAGCCGGCAAGCCCGCAATGGCCCGCGTCGCTTTCGCGCAAAGAGCGCATCACCGACCAGGTGCTTCGCCACGACGTGCTGCTGTCTTACCCGTATGAAACCATGGACGCGTTCGTGAAGCTGCTGCAGGAAGCCGCCGTCGACCCCGACGTCGTGAGCATCAAGATCACGCTGTACCGCCTGGCAAGCCAGTCGCGCCTGGCCGAGGCCCTTATTACCGCGGCCGAAAACGGCAAAGACGTGACCGCGCTGTTCGAGCTGCGCGCACGTTTCGACGAGAGCAACAACATCGAGTGGTCTCAACGCTTTGAGCAGGCCGGATGCAACATCATCTACGGCTTCCACGACTACAAGGTGCACTCGAAGATCTGCGCCATCACGCGCCGCAGCGATAATGGCCTGCAGTTCATCACGCAGCTCGGCACAGGCAATTACAACGAGAAAACCGCCAAGCTCTACACCGACCTTTCCATGATTACCGCCGACCCCGTGGTTGGCCAGGATGCCGCGCGCTTCTTCCGCAGCATGCAGCTTGAAAGCGCGTCGAGCGACTACAAGGAACTGCGCGTGGCGCCGCTCATGATCAAGCCGCGCATGTGCGAGGCCATCGACGGCGAAATCGCGAAGGCGAAAGCCGGCAAGCCCGCTCGCATTCTTATGAAGAGCAACGCGATCACCGACCGCGACATGATTGAAAAGCTTACCGAGGCAAGCCGCGCGGGCGTGAAAATCACCATGCTGGTACGCGGCATTTCGTGCCTGGTTCCCGGCATTCCCGGCGAAACCGAGAACATTCGCATCGTGAGCGTAGTTGGCCGCCTGCTCGAGCACTCGCGCATCTACGCGTTCGGCGTGGGCGACGAAACCACGGTGTTCCTCTCGAGCGCCGACCTTATGACGCGCAACCTGGACAAACGCGTGGAAATTGCCTGGCCCGTGAACGACCCCGCCCTGCGCGCACGCGTGCTCGACTACTTCGAAACCATGCTCTCTGACACCGCGAAGCTGCGCGAGCTGCAAAGCGACGGCACGTTTACCGACCTGTGCGCCTTCGTTCCCGAGGGTCGCAACCCGTTCGACGCGCAAGACCACCTCATCAAAGAGGCGTACATCGCCGCCGAGCGCGCCCGCGCCACCGGCCTAACGTCTCCCCAATTCGTCGACGCGGCAGTGAGCGGCACCCCCGCAACGGCGCCCACGCTTTCCTCCACCATGGCCGACATGGCAGAAGACGCCAAGGAAGATTTCGTAACCGCCGAAGAAATTGAGCAGGCCGAGGATGGGGCCGAAGTCGAAACCGAGGTCGAGGCCGAAACCGCCGAAGCTCAAGCCACCGAGGGCGAGCCTAAGGCCAAGACCGTCACCGAAGCGAAAGCCGCCGCCGGGGCGGATCCCACTTCCCCGGAAAAGGCACCTCTCGAAATCGCCATCGACGATGAGCCCAAGAAGGAAGATGCCCAGGTTCCCGTCGAGGTCAAGAGCGAAAAGCCGAAAGCCTGCACCACCGAAAAGCCCGTGAAGGCCTCCGACGTTGATGCGGCGCTTGAAGAGGTTATCGCGAAAATCGCCGAAACGCTCGATGAGGACACCCAGCCGGCAAAGAAGCAGGTCGTCGAAGCGGCCAAGCCTGCCGCCGCCAAGGCGCCCGCCGCTGCTGCCGCGCAGGCCAAAAAGCCGCAGCTTACTCCCGCTCCTGCACCCGCACCGAAAAAGAAGGGGTTCTTCGCCCGCCTTTTCGGCAGGTAAACCGCGAGAAACGCTCGCAACCATAGATTGATGATGGGCCCTCGTTTTATCGCGAGGGCCCTTTTTCATTCCGATTTCCGCAACCTGCAACGTTTCGCGGGCGTATAGTATTTTTCGTCTCTTTGACGAGGAGGGGATTATGGGAGATTCTCCAGAGAAACCGAAAACGGGAAACGTGCAGGTACTCGAAAGAGCATTTGACCTGCTTGAAACGCTTGCGCAGTCGCGCGAACCCATGGGGCTTTCGGCGCTCGCGACGCAAACCGCCATGAGCAAGTCAACCGTGCATCGCATTTTGGCCACCATGCTCGAACGCGATTACGTCACGAAAACACTCAACGGCGCCTACGCAATTGGCCCGAAGCTTTTCAGCATGCTGAGCTATCACATCAACTCGCTCGAGCTGCAGGTTGAAGCCAAACCGCACCTCGCTGCGCTCGAGCGCGAACTCAAATTGCCCGCGTATTTGGGCGTGCTCGATGGGCCCTTCGTGTCGATCATTTCGAAAGAAGCCACAAACAAGGCCGACGAGCTGTTCACGCGCGTGGGCAAACGCTACCCCGCTCATTGCTCTTCTATGGGGAAATGCCTGCTCGCATGCCTTTCCGCCGATGAACTGGAAGAAACGCTCTACGGATTCACGTTCGAGGCGCATACAGCCAATACCATCACGAACAAACAAGAGTTCCTGAAATACCTGCATGGCGTGCGCCGCCGCGGATGGGCCGTCGACTGCGAGGAGTCCGAGGCGAACCACCGCTGCCTGGCCGCGCCCATCTTCGATTTCTCGGGCGACGCCATTGCCGCCGTGGGCGTGAGCGGCTCGAACGCCGACATGCCTGAAAGCGAATTCGAAACCATGGCCCATTCCGTCGTGAAGGCCGCTCGCAACATCTCGCTTTCCATGGGATACGTGATGTAGGAGGTTGCGCCGTCCTGCCAAACGGCGCACTACTCGACGCTGCGCTAGGTTCTGGCGGCACGCTTCGGGTGGGGACTACGGCCTAGCGTACCGAAGTACGCGTCGCCTTGACCGCGCCCGAATCGCACTCGCCAGAACCCATGCTCGCTGGCATGAAGCGCAAAATGATTCTTTATCGAAACAGAAAACCCCGCCGACCTGGGAGGGTTGGTCGGCGGGGTTGGAATGAAACCTGCTAAACGCTACGAGCATTGAGCAGGTCGCTATCCTACTTCGACGCGGCTGCGCTTGCGCCAGCGATGCGGCCCCAATTCAGAGCGCCCTGCAGGCACGTGCCCGAACCGGGATAGTAGGGGCCAAGCCAGCCGGCGGTATTCACGCCGCCGCCATACAGGTGCGGAATCGGGTTTCCGTCAACATCGAGAATGCGAGCATCGGTATCGATAATCAGACCGCCGATGGAACCGATGTTGGTGTTCTGCGTCTTCCAGGCGTAATACGGCGCCGTATCAAGGGCAGTGAGCTGAACCTTGCGGCCATATGCAGCATCTTCGCCCGCAGCGCACGCGGCATTCCATGCGTCAACGGTCGCCTTGAGGTTCGCGCCTGACATGCCGAGCTTTTCGGCCAGGCCCTCAAGCGTGTCTGCCTGCACCATGGAGCCGTCGGCAAACGCCGCCTCGCGAGTCTTCGCGCCGTCTTTCGCATTATCGCTCCATGCGCATTTCGCATCTGCGGTGGTCATCTTGGAATCCATAAGCATATAGGTGCAGCCATCAATGCCACCTTGGGCCATGGCCGCGTTGAACATCGCGCGGCAGTGGAACGCGTACGTGGTATCTTCGCGGACGAAACGGTTGCCACGCTGATCGATGAGGATATACGGAATCTCAGGGTTCTGGTTGTTCGTGTAGCTCCAGGTTTGCAGAATAAGGTCGACCGCGCCATGGAAAGCGGAATCGGCGCCGTGGGCCATGCCGATGCGAATGCCGTCGCCCGTATTGGTTTCGGCCGTTGCCACGAACTGGGTCTTCAAATCCCAATATTGTTGCTGGTCATAGCGGAACGCCATCTCTTCGTTATGGTCGATAGACGCCATCGCGAACACAACGCCCTTGTTGGCCTTGTAATTCTTCTTGCCGGCAGCGACGCCCACCACGGTGCCCGTTTCATCCTGATAGATGTCGGTCACTTCAGTGTTCGTCTGGATTTCGCCGCCCTTTTCTTCGACGGCTTTCTGCGCGTTCGTCGTCCACACCACACCGCCGGTCTTGGTCTCGTCAGACGCATCGGTGATCAAGTGGATGCGATCGCGCATGTACTCGTCTTTCATGTACGGCGTGGGATAGCAGCCGAATACGTTGCTGAACGTGATATTGAAGCTATCGGCCATCCATTTCAGATTATCGGGTGCGTTCTTTGCCATGCACTCGACGAGGTCTTCCTTCACGATGCCCTCAGCATCGGTGAGCCAGAACTTCTTATGCAGCTCAGCCGAGTCGTCGGTTACGCCGGCGATTTCCTTCTGCCACTGCGTTCCGCTCGCTTGCACCGCGCCTTCGGCAAGCGCTGTAGTGCCGCCGCATGCTGCCCCCTTCTCGAGAACGAGTACCTTTTCGGCACCGTTTTCAAGTGCGGAATACGCAGCCGTGAGGCCCGATCCGCCACCGCCGCACACGATTACATCGTATTCGCCGTCCCACTTCTCGGGCAAACCGGAAGCAGCAGAACCCGAAGCTTCCTTGCCGCCGCCCGCAGGCGAGCAGCCAGCCAATCCGGCTGCGGCCAAGCCGGCAACGCCAGCCATACCAGCCAGGAAATTACGGCGAGACATGCCTTGTTCGGTGTTTGCACTCATGACGTCCTCCTCATCCCTCACCAGGCCCCTCCGCCTGGTTGACACGCCGCGATCGCTGGACCGTTTCCCTTAAACGACCTGCGATTTTATTCGCAACGCATCTCTTGGATACGTGATGGTTGCAGTATGCGCCGCTCGAAACATGCCCGCAATATGCCGAGTTCACCGTACGAACCAACCGTTCCGCGATGTGGAACGAGCAACCTGCTCAACGCTTCTCGCCTGTTAAACGCTACGAGCATTTAACGGGTCTCGAGACACGAAAAGCCCCGCAGGAAAACCTGCGGGGCTCTACGCACTCAATACAAACGCCACTTTGAGCCTTTTCAGTCGAATCGTAATCAATCAACTTCGGGCACGTATTCAATCAAGTCGCCTGGCTGACAGGCCAAAACCGAGCAAATTCCATCCAGCGTCGAAAAGCGAAGCGCCTTCGCATCCCCTGTTTTAATCTTCGACATATTCGCCCTAGTGATTCCAACGCGCTCAGAAAGCTCCGAGACCGTCATCCCCCTAGACTCCAGCAACTCATCCAAATGCAGCACAATCACAGCACACCCCCTTGCATTTGTTGTATATAACACACAAGGAAGAGTCCTTCAAATTACGTCTTCGCTGTCTCTTTGAATTTTCACCCCATAATCAACGATATAGGAAAGACTCCAAAACGAAACAGCCAAGATTGGTGCCGATAAATCAAAACCGCATATGGGAACATCCCACCTCGGCTGCGTCGAAACCAATTCTTCCCAAAGCCCGACAGGAGGAAAGCAGCCAGGACCGCTAAACTGAAGAGAGACAGGAGACAACGATCCCGTAAGTAAAACTGAAGCGACTTCAGAAAAGACAATGGAAACCAGCGCCACCAAAACAAATATAAGACCCGATAAACGTAAGCCGCGAGACGTTTCTTCCGCTATACCAGATCCAAAAACTATCCGTGTCATCGCCTTCGCAACAACATCCAGCAATATCGAATAGCAAAATAAGAGCAACGTCCATTGTGCAAAGACAACAGCTGCAACTACAAGACCACGAATCAAGCCTAAGAAGAATGCAAGAAGGCACAAGATAGTACCTAGGACAAAAATAGCACGCAAAACTTTAACGATAACGCATGCCATTTCTGCAAGTTTAGCCTTTTTTTGTGGATGCCTAGAGGCCTTTTCGACAACAACGGCCATACTACCCCTCGAATAACATGATGCAGGCAGCCTCGCCACCTGCATCTAAAACGTCAATTATGAAACAGTGAAGAAATTGCCTTCCGAGGTTGTAACATCGAGCCAAGCGCTCACGTTGTACCAAAGCATATAGCCAGAATAAGAACGCGCAGGCGATGCATAGAATGAATTCGAATAGGACGTGCTCGCACTCACCCCGTCATCGTAAATCTTAACCGCGCCGCCCGATCCTACAATCCCATACGATGTGCAGTGCACCGTAAGGGTCATTTTCCGAGGAGTAGCCCCACTGGTTTTAGCAACATTGATATTTCCGCCATAGTTGTAAGAAGGAACAGTGCCATTATGGTACAAACTGCCAGTACAACGTACGGTTGTCCCATATCCCGAGCCTGTAACATTAAAACCCTGCGAATCCAGAGGCGCGATGCTGCTCGTATTCGGCTTGCTCGCATAGAGCATGATAAATTCCGTATCACATTCGTTAAAAACTTCGCCAATGGAATAAGTGGAATTAATCTCTTTAAATCTTTCGGATATTTGCTCATCCGTCAGGTTGTCATTTTCAGCATACGCCGAAGGACTGAAAGCCATCAGCAGCAGCCAGCCCGCGAAGAAAAATACCGCAAACGCCACGAGCGATTGGCCCATGGCTTTACGAATGTTCCGTGCTTGCATGTATATCGACCTCCTATGGTCGGTATCGAGTACATAGGCGCCCTCTTGAATGCTTAAGCAATTAATATGGTACTAACTACGTATCGAAAAACAATACACATATTCCACTATTTGTTACTAAAATAATATCAAAAGAAATAATTCGCTTCTTTTACTATGCGGAACGAAAAGCGTGCTAACAACCCCTAATCGCATAACGCGCAACACCACCCTGGACGACGTCACGCAACCAATGCCGAACTTCTTCCGCCATACGGAAACCGCAAAAGACCCCACCTGCCAAACGCTACGAGCATTTAACAGCCCTCGAGACACGAAAAGCCCCGCAGGAAAACCTGCGGGGCTAAAACGGAGCAAGAATACGCTCTTAAGTTGCTTTGAAGCCGAGCTCAGCCACAAGAGAAGCCGGCTTCCACACCAAAGTCAGCGAGCGAGAGCCCGGTGCCTCAGGTTGGCGCGAAGCGAGGGCGAAGCGTACCTGCAAGGTACGTGAGCCCGAAGTTGAACGCCAAATGGGGTGCCCGGCTCCCGCGCAGCGTCGGCAAAGATTACATCATGCCGCCCATGCCGGCGCCAGCGCCAGCAAGAGCGCTCAAATCGGGGCCGTCCTTGGGAATCTCGTTGATGGAGCACTCGGTGATGAGGATGAGGCCAGCAACGGAAACAGCGGACTGCAGAGCGGTGCGGGTAACCTTCACAGGGTCGGAAACGCCCATGGTGATCATGTCACCATACTCGCCGTTGGCGCAGTTCAGGCCTTCACCCTTCTTCATGCCCTTGACCTTCTCGACCACAACAGAGCCTTCGAAGCCTGCGTTCTGAGCGATGGTGCGCATAGGAGCCTCGAGAGCCTTGCGGATGATGGCAACGCCAACTTCCTCGTCGTGGTTCGCGCAATCAACGGCGTCGAGAGCGGGCAAAGCATGGAGCAGCGCTACGCCGCCGCCAGCAACGATGCCCTCTTCGACAGCCGCGCGGGTTGCCTGCAGGGCGTCCTCGATGCGGCTCTTCTTCTCTTTGAGCTCAGCCTCGGTAGCAGCGCCAACGCGCAGAACAGCAACGCCGCCGGACAGCTTGGCCAGGCGCTCATGCAGCTTCTCGCGGTCGAAGTCGGAGTCGGTGTGCTCCATTTCGGCCTTGATCTGGTCGATGCGGTCCTGGATGGCAGCCTTGTCGCCGTCGCCATCGACGATGGTGGTGGCATCTTTGGAAACCTTGACGGTCTTCGCATGGCCGAGCATGCTCACGTTCGCGTCGGCGAGCGTCATGCCGAAGTCGGGGGTGATAACCTGACCGCCGGTGACGATAGCGATGTCTTCCAGCATGCGCTTGCGGCGATCGCCAAAGCCAGGAGCCTTCACGGCAACGCAGGTGAAGGTGCCACGCAGCTTATTCAGCAGGATGGTAGCCAGAGCCTCGCCCTCGAGATCTTCAGCGATGATGAGCAGCGGGCGGCCAGACTTGGAAACTTCCTCGAGCACCGGCAGCAGATCCTGGATGGAGGAAATCTTCTGGTCGGTGAGCAGGATGAACGGGTCTTTCAGAACGGCTTCCATGCGCTCCATATCGGTAGCCATGTACGGGGAAATGTAGCCCTTGTCGAACTGCATGCCCTCGACCGTTTCGATGTCGATGCCGAAGGTCTGGGATTCCTCAACGGAAATGACGCCTTCCTTGCCGACAACTTCCATGGCCTCGGCGATCTTGGTGCCGATGACCTCGTCGCCAGCGGAAATGGTGCCGACGTTGGCGATTTGCTCTTTGCCCTCAACCGGAATGGCGTCGGTCTTGATGGCGTCGACGATGGCCTCGGTGGCCTTCTCGATGCCGCGACGAACTGCCAGCGGGTTTGCGCCAGCGGTGACGTTGCGCAGGCCCTCGGTCACGATAACGTCGGTGAGCAGGGTTGCGGTGGTGGTGCCGTCGCCCGCGCCGTCGTTGGTCTTGGTAGCGGCTTCCTTCACGAGCTGGGCGCCCATGTTCTCCACGGGATCCTCGAGCTCAACTTCCTTGGCAACCGTCACGCCGTCGTTGGTGATGGTGGGAGCGCCATAGGTGCGCTCAAGGGCGACGTAGCGACCCTTGGGGCCAAGGGTGACCTTAACGGCGTCGGCCAGCTTGGTGACGCCAGCAGCAAGGCCGCTGCGGGCCTCAGCCTGGAATTTAATGTCTTTAGCCATTGTGATTGCTCCTTCAATGGGGGTTTCTTTTGGAAACTTTGTTACCGAATTCGCTTTGGTTTCTAAAGGTTGCTTTACGCGGTATAAACACCATAGAGGTCATCGGCGCGCATGATGAGCACATCCTCGCCCTCGATGTTCACTTCGGTGCCGCCGAACTTGCCATACAGCACGCGGTCGCCTTCCTTGACGGGAACCGGAATGAGGTTGCCGTCCTTATCGCGCTTGCCCTCGCCAACGGCCAGAACGATGCCGGTCTGAGGCTTTTCCTGGGCGCTCGAAGCGATGTAGAGGCCCGATGCGGTCTTGGTTTCAGCTTCGTCGCGCTTAACGATGACGCGATCACCCAAAGGCTTGAGATTCATGGAATGTCCTTTCTCCACTGCCTGTTATAACCAAAGATTGGGAAGAGTGCTAGCACTCCATATGTCCGAGTGCTAACAAGTTGGTACTCTAACACCCTCATAAAATGATGCAAGCACCTTTTGAGAAAATCTCAGTGCTGTTTACTAAATGTCATAGAGAAATCTGACGCAATTTGAGAAAAC
>CAKUIK010000013.1 GCA_934661005.1 uncultured Slackia sp. | reverse complement strand
CGATGCGGCGCTTTCGGAAGTGCGCCATGGTCCGAAGCGCGACGTGCCGAGCTATTTGCGCGACCGACATCGCCCAGGGTCGGAAAACTATGGTGAGTATAAATATCCGCACAATTATCCGGGTCATTGGGTCGAGCAGCGCTATTTGCCCGATGGCCTGGAGCGCGGATGCTTCTATCAGCCAAGCGAGTCGGGCTGGGAGGCCTATCGGATTGATGCCACTTCGCGCGATCGCGCCGCGCGCGCCGCGAAGCTGCAGAAGGGCGAATAGCGAGTGGGAGGGCGATTGGCTTGCCGGCTCGCGCAGCGGGGCACCGTTGCGCTCGGCAGGTGCGCCGTTGACGGGAAGGCTTCTTTAACGGTGCGGAAACGCGGAGCTTCGCGTATGCGGGCATCGGCGCATGCTGGTATTATTCAAGAGGACTAAACGGGCGCCATGCGGGCGCGCTATTGAAGGGAAACGCCATGGACACCGAATTCATCTCGGAAGTCATTCTTCCTGTCGTGTTTGTGATTGTGGGCATCGCGCTGGTATGGGCGATTGTTGAGCTCGTGCTGGTGCTGCGTCGCACGCGCAAAACGGTGGAAACGCTCGAGACTACGGTGAAGCCCATTCTCGACGACGTGCGATCAGTCGCCGCCGACGCCAAGGAAATGACCACTTCCATCAAACCTGCGGTTGACCGCGTTGACCCCCTGGTTGAGCGCGCCTCGCTGGCCGTTGATGCTGCGAACTTGGAAATCATGCGTCTTGACGGCATTCTGGAGAACGTCGATGCCATTACCGGTTCGGCGGCTTCTGCGACTGAAGCGGTTGATACCGTCGCGAATGCGCCGTTGAAAATCGTGAATGCGGCATCCGAAAAGCTTCGCGGGGCTCTTTCGGGCAAGAAGGCTTCCGACGAGTCGGCCAAGCTTGCCGCTGCGGCTGAAGCTGCGGCTCCTGCTGAATTCCCCGGCGCCGTCGAAGTCGATCAGGCTGCTGCTCCCGCCGTTTCTGCCCCCGTGGCACACGTCGAGCAGCCCGCTTCTGAGCCCGAGCCTCACACTGCAGGTGGTTACTTCACCTACGGCACACCGAAGGAGGATTAGGCGTTTTGGCACATTCCGCCGACAGCGGTGAATATGAACCGCAGGTGAAAGCCGTGCGTGAGAAAACCGCGCGTGAGAAAACCGCCGCGGAGCGCACCGACGATGCCCGTCGCCATTTCTTCCAGGTATGGATGGTTATAGGCGCCGCGGCGCTGCTCTACATGTTCGGCTTCGTGCTCGATGTGCTGTCCATACCGGTGGCCATCATCGTGTGGACGATAATCTTCGTGCTGGTGTTGCGCTCTCCTGTCGATGCGCTCGAGCGGCGCGGCATTCGTCGCGGATTGGGCACGACCATTGCGTTCGTGGGCATGTTCGCGATGGTCGCGGCGCTCGTCATTGTCATGTTCTCTCCCATATTCGGCGTGAATGACCAATTTGCGAATATCTTTTCGGCGCTTCCCACCTATGTGCAAGGGCTTATCGACTGGGCAAACTCGCTTTATGACAAATACGCATCGCTTCTTCAAGACGACACGGTGCGCGACTGGATTGACGCGGGGTCGAAATCGCTTGCCGATTGGGCTTCGTCTGTTGCAAAGCAATCGGCCAATGGCGTGGTGCTGTTCGGAACGGGCATCGCGAATGTCTTCGTCGTTTTGGGATTCGCGCTTGTGGTGGCATTCTGGACGCTTATGGAGCTGCCTGCGATTGACCGTGAGTTCGATCGCTTGGTCCCTGAAAGCCATAAAGAAGAGGCCGACATGCTGCGCATCGCCTTTACGCGCATCATGGGCGGCTATATTCGCGCAACGGCACTGCAGTGCTTCATCATTGGCGCCGCGTGTGGCATAGGGTTTGCGATTTTGGGTGTGCCGAACGCGGCGGCGCTGGGCCTTATCACGGGCATTTTGAATCTGATTCCCGTCGTGGGCCCCTGGATCGGCGGTGCGGTCGCGGCTGTGGTCGGGTTGCTCATGAGCCCCGTTACCGCGGTGCTCGCGCTCGCGCTTACCGTGTGCGTCCAGCAATTCGTCTACACGTTCATCGGCCCCAAGCTCATGCAGAATTCGGTCGACGTGCATCCGGCACTCGTGATTGTGGCGCTGCTTGTGGGCGGCGCTATTGGACAGAACATGGGCGGCCTTATGGGCAATATCGTCGGCATGCTTTTGTCCATTCCGTTCGCCGCTATCGCGAAAACGGTGTTCGTGTACTACTTCGAGAAGAATACCGGCAGGCAAATCGTCGCCGAAGATGGCGTGTTCTTCCGCGGCAACCCCTCGGTTCTCGATGGCGAAAACGGCGAGCCCGATGCCATGGCCGATGCCATCTCTCCCACGCCGAGCAAGCCGCTCGTGCCTTCTTCGCTTGCTGCGGCTCTGAATCTCAACGGGGAGAAGGGTGGCAATGTCGACGAAGAGGACGCAAAATAGGCGGGAGCTGCTCTGTTCCTCGACGCGATTTGGCCGATGCGACTACTCTTCTTTGGCGGGCTGTTCCTGCTGCTCGGCGGCAGCTTTCGGGTCTTGCACCGAGGGAAGCGCCATGAATTCGGCAAACAGCGTTTGAACTTTTTTCTCGGCTCGGGCGAAGCTCGCGTAGGTGCCGGCCTCTTCGCGTTCCGCTTCGCCGCTCGCATCGGTAATCAGGCGAATGGCCCACTCAAAGCGGCCGGAATCGTTTTTGCGAATGAGCGCTTCGCAATCGAAGCGGTAGCGGTACACTCCGCAAAACCAGCTGTTTTCGGCGATTTCTTCCCAAGGGGTCTCGTCGAGCGGCTCGGGAACGATGATTTCTGCGTCGGTATCGGTCATGGCAATTCCGTTCTGTATCGGTGAATGCGCGCATGCGCGCTCGAATGGTCGTCCATATAATAAAACATTTGAGCGCCCTCGACAGCGCCCGAATTGCGCAATGCGGGTCTGCACCGCGGCGATTTCGCGCATTTTCCAGGGCAATTCATAGAATTCTCGCGACGGGGCAAGGTGTGGCGTGACGCGGGCGCGCGCGTTGGCTATCATGGGCCAGTTGGAAATGATCGGGCCTTGGGCCCGTTAGTCCGAAATATGAGAGCGAGACCTGTCCAATGAAGTACATGACTACAGCGGAAATTCGCGAGAAGTACTTGAAGTTCTTCGAGGAGAAGGGATGCAAGCGCATGCCTTCTTCGTCGCTGATTCCCGACGATCCGAGCCTTTTGCTCACGAGCGCTGGCATGGTGCAGTTCAAGCCTTACTTCCTGCATCAAAAAGAACTCGACCCCCAGTACATCGGCACCACGACGGTGCAGAAGTGCGTGCGCACCAACGACATCGACAACATCGGCGATGCGCGCCACCTGTCGTTCTTTGAAATGCTGGGCAACTTCAGCTTCGGCAAATATTTCAAGAACGAGATGTGCGCTTGGGCGTACGAGTTCTCGACCGAGGTGCTCGGCCTGCCGAAAGAAAAGCTCTACTTCACCGTGTTCGAAGACGACGATGAGACCATCGAGATTTGGAAGAATCTCGGTGTTGAGGACAGCCATATTTCTCGCTTGGGCGAAGACGACAACTTCTGGCGCGCTGGTCCTACCGGCCCATGCGGCCCGTGCTCTGAGATTTACTTCGATCAGGGCCCCGAGGTTGGCTGCGGCAGCCCCGACTGCGCCCCTGGTTGCGATTGCGATCGCTTCCTTGAGTACTGGAACTGCGTGTTCACTCAGTTCGATGGCCAGGAAGATGGCACGTTGGCGCCGCTGCCTTCGAAAAACATCGATACCGGCATGGGCTTGGAGCGCATCGCGGCCATTATGCAGGGCGTCACGAACAACTACGACACCGACGTGCTGCGCAGCTTGGTTGCCGTGGGCGAGCGCCTTTCAGGCAAGGAATATAAGACCGATGCCGCCGTCGACAAGTCGCTGCGCATCATCTCTGACCACAGCCGTTCCGTCACCTTCATGATTGCCGACGGCATTCTTCCCTCCAACGAAGGTCGCGGCTACGTGCTGCGCCGTCTGCTCCGTCGCGCCATTCAGAAGGCGCACACCGTAGGCATCGAGGGCCCGTTCCTCAACGAGTACGTTGACGAAATCGTGAAGCTCATGGGCGACGTGTATCCCGAAATCGTCGACAACCGCGAGCTTATTCGCCGCGTCATTCTTTCCGAAGAGGAGCGCTTCGGCGCGACCTTGCGCCAGGGCCAGGTGTATTTGGCCGAGGCGTTCGAAAAGCTCGAGGGCGACACGCTTTCCGGCGAGCAGGCGTTCACCCTGCACGACACTTATGGCTTCCCCGTTGAGGTCACCGAGGAAATGTGCGCCGACCGCGGCGTGAAGGTCGACATGGAGGGCTTCGAGCGCTGCATGGAAGCCCAGCGTGAGCGCGCTCGCGCGGCAAACGTGAAAGACGCCGAGGCTGCCTGGAGCACCTACGGCGGCGTGCATGCCGACGTTCTTAAAGAAGTTGGCGCCACCGAATTCGTGGGTTACGACCGCATCACCGCAAGCTCGGGCGTTCGCGCGCTTATCAAGGAAGGCCAACGCGTCGACTCCATCGCCGCGGGCGACACCGCAGAAATCGTGCTGGGCCTGACTCCGTTCTATGCCGAAATGGGCGGCGAAGTGGGCGACACCGGCGTGATCGAGGGCGAAGGCTTCAAGGCTGAAGTTGTCGATACCAAGGCTCCCGAGAAGGGTCTTACCTGCCATAACGTGAAAGTCCTCGAAGGCGAGCTACATGTGGGCGATACCGTTCGCGCGGTCGTCGACGAGCTTCGCCGCAAGCGCATCTCGCGCAACCATACGTGCACGCACTTGCTGCATGCCGCGCTGCGTCAGGTTCTGGGCGAGCACGTGAAGCAGGCCGGCAGCTATGTCGGTCCCGATCGCCTGCGTTTCGACTTCACCCACTTCGAGGGCGTAACGCCTGAGCAGCTGGCCGAAGTCGAGCGCGTCGCGAATGAGCAGATCATGAACGCCGTGCCCATGAGCATGTACGAGACGTCGCTCGATGCCGCTCGCGAGTCGGGCGTCACGGCTCTGTTCGGCGAGAAGTACGGCGACACCGTGCGCGTCGTTGAGGCGGGCGACTTCTCCCGCGAGCTGTGCGGCGGCTGCCACGTTGCGAATACCGCTGAAATCGGCTTTGTGAAAATCGTGTCCGAGAGCAGCGTTGGCGCGAACCTGCGCCGCATTGAGGCAGTGACGAGCTTCGATGCGTTGGCCTACATGAACAAGGTCGAGGCCGAGCTTAAGGAAACTGCAGCCGAGCTGCGCGTTCCCATGTTCGATGTTTCCGAGCGCACGGCGGCCAACATCGCCACCATCAAAGACTTCGAGGCTAAGCGCAAGGCCAACAAGAAGATGGCGGCCGAAGGCAGCATTGCTGGGCACCTCGAAAATATGGTGAACGTGGGTTATCCGCTGATTGTTGCCCGCATCGACGGTTTAGATGCCGGCGGTCTGCGCAACGCCTGGGATATTCTGCGTGGCCGTATGCCCGAGCCCGGCGCGTGCGTTATTGGCACCATCAATAACGACAAGCCCGTGCTCATGGCTGCCGCGACCGACGAGGCCGTTGCCGCTGGCTTCAACGCCGGCAACGTGATTAAGGCTATCGCCGGCAACATCAAGGGCGGTGGCGGCGGCAAGCCGACCATGGCTCAGGCTGGCGGTAAAGACGCATCCGGCATCGACGCCGCACTCGACGCCGCGCGCGAGCTTCTTGCGAAATAATGTGACAAAAGCCCCGTTCGCGGGGCTTTTTCGTACCTGTTCGTTTATGGCTCCGTTTTGCGAGGTCGCCCCCGTCCGCCTTCGCCCTCGGCCGTCAAGGCCTCGCGCGACCACGGCTCGCTACCGTTCGCTTCGCTCACTATGCGCTCGCCTGGCTTCGTTTAGCTTTTGAATGAAGTGCAAGCTTGAGCTCAGACGGTCGCGCGCCTCCTTGGCGACCGGAGGCGAAGGCTGCCTGCGTTCTTGCGCATTTTCAGAACGTGTTTTGACAGCACTGCCCTCGCTATGGCGAGTGCGTTTCCGATAGATTCCGCACGTTGAAATGCCCTGTGGGCATTTCAATCCCAAACTATGCGTCCGAGCGGGCGCACTCAGCTCAGCTGAGTTTAATGCGCTGTTCGTGCGAGCCAGGACTTGACCGAAGCGGAAGCGCATTCGCCATAGCGAGGGCAGCGGCAGAGAAAGGATATATATATGCGTACATTGGCGCTTGACATTGGCGAGGTTCGTGTTGGCCTCGCGGTTTCCGACTCGGCGGGCAAAATCGCTACGCCTCTTAAGGTGCTCCCTGCCGATGTGGTGCTCAACCACGGCACGGAATTCCGCCGCATTGTTGAAGATTGGGAAATCGAACAGCTGGTGAGCGGTCTTCCTATGACCATGGCCGGCGAAGAAGGCCCTCAGGCGGCATCGATTCGCGAGAAAGCGCAAAAAATCGCGAATGCATGCGGCTTGCCGTTGTTTTTTTGTGATGAACGCTTGAGTTCTCGTGAAGCGAAGCGCATTTTGCGAGAAGAGGGTTTGGATGAACGCGCCATGCGCGGTAAAGTAGACATGATTGCTGCCAGCCTGTTCTTGCAGGCCTGGCTTGATTCTCAGGCTTAAGAATACGTCTCGCGCATTGCGCGAATTAAGGGAGAAAACAGTATGCCCCGTAGACAGGTTACGTACTCGAACCACCCCAACCATCGTGCGCGCATGGTGCACGCTCAGGGCGAACGGCAGTTCCGCACCTACGATACGTCGCATATCCGCCCTCGTAAGAGCAAAGGCCCCGTCATTGTCGGCATTGTGCTCGCCATTGTTGTGGTGCTTGCTCTGGTATTCGGTGTTTCCGCTGCCCTGAAAGGCTGTTCGGGCGATAACGTCGATGGGTCTGCCGTTGTCGTTCAATCGACGGTTTCGGCAACCATCCCCGACGGCTCTTCCGCAAGCGATACCGCTTCCATTCTGCAGAATGCGGGCGTGGTTCCCGATTCAAAGGCGTTTTTGTCGCGCGCCAAAACGATGGGGCTCGATAGCAAATTCCAAGCTGGCACCTATACGTTCTCGAGCGGCATGACGCTTGACGATGTGGTGAAGGCAGTTGCCTCGGGCGATTACGGCACGGTCGCGTTGACTATCCCCGAGGGCTACAAGCTTTCCGATATCGCCTCGGCCGTTGAGGCGGCCACGAATGGCAGGGTGAGCGCCGATGAATTCACCAACGCCGCTTCCGATGCGAGCGTGTACGCTTCCGACTATGATTTCTTGGCTGATGCGGGCACGAATTCGCTTGAAGGCTTTTTGTTCCCGAAGACGTATTCGGTAAGCGAGACCGATACCGCCGATTCGATTATTCGCGCCATGCTCAACCAGTTCCGCACCGAGACTGCGGGCTTGGATTGGTCGTATGCGCAAAGCCGCGGCCTTTCGATCTACGATGCAGTGAATCTTGCGTCGATCGTCGAGAAGGAATCGAGCGGTGACGAGCAGATTCGTGCGCAGGTTGCCGCCGTGTTCTACAATCGCTTGTCCTCGAGCAACAGCGAAACGAACGGATACCTGCAATCTGACGCCACGACGGCTTACGAGGTCGGCCATGACCCCTCCGCCCAAGAGGTGCAGGCCGTAACGCCGTATTCCACGTATTCCAATCCTGGTTTGCCTCCGACGCCCATTTGCTCGCCGAGCCTTGATTGCTTGCAGGCCGTGTGCGCTCCCGCGAGCGATTACGACGGTTATTACTACTTCATTTTCTGGAACGACGATTCCGGAAAGCTGCAGTATCAATTCAGCCGCACGTACGAAGAGCATCAGCAGGCAATTGCCGAACATCTTCAGTAAGCGGAGCTTCGCCCTCTATGGGCGTTGATTCGAGAAGCGGGGCCGACATCGCGTTCGATGCCGGCCCTGATTGTCTTTTTTGGGCGCAGCGTGGTGCATTTTGACGATCGGGCGTTTGGCTCGTGGGGCGAGCCGGCCTTTAGCGCTCGCGGCGGCCTTTTCTGGTATGGTGGACGCAAAATATGCGTTCAGCTTTTCGCCACCTATTGACTGACGAGGGGATTCAATGCCGTTTACTCCTGATAGATTCTTTACGCGCGTGACGCAAATCGATATTGAACGCGACATCGTGTCCCGTGGCGTGAAATGCGTGCTCATCGATTTGGACAACACGCTTCTGCCGCGCGATACCCACCAGGTTCCTGATGACATTCGCGCATGGCTCAAGGCGCTTTCGACTGCGGGCGTTCGCGTGTGCATTCTTACCAACAACTGGCATCACGGTGCGCATGAGTGGGCGCAGCGTTTGGGACTGCCTATTGTGTCCCACGCGATTAAGCCGCTGCCGTTTGCGTATTACGTCGCGTTGCGCAAAATGGGCGCGCACCGTCGTGAGACCTTGTGCATTGGCGATCAGCTCATAACCGATGTGTGGGGCGGGCATTTCATGCGCATGCCGGTATATATGGTCGAGCCGCTCGTTTCGGTCGATTTGAAGCACACGTTGCTTCTGCGCCACGTGGAAGCGCTGTTCATGAAGAATATGCACCCAGAGAAATAATGCATCCATGGCCGCCACAAGGTGGCCATTTTTGCCTTATGCGCGATGTTTTCGCGCCAAATTCTGCTGCGCTAAAGTGTCTCTCTGTCACGTGCTAGAATCTTTTGCGAAAGATGAGATACGTTGCACGTTGGGAGCAACCATGAAGTACATGACCGCAGGGGAGTTGCGTGGCGCAAGCTTGGTTGCCATTGTTGACGACGTTCCGGCCGGCCTGCGCCTTCAAGCTGCTTCCATTCAAGCCGATTTGGACCGATGGTCGCACGGTTGCTCGTGCGGCGAGCGACGTGAGGTCGATTGCGCCGCGATTCTTTCGGGCGTTTCGGCGGATGGCCGCACAACGGGTTCGCCTTTGTCGCTCGTTGTCGACAATACTGCATATCGAGCGTCTCTTGAAGACGAAGCGCCTGGCCAATCCGCCGTTCCGCGCCCTGGTTCGGCCGATTTGGCGGGTCTTCTGGCGACTGATGCCAATGATTGCCGATCCATCGTCGAGGGCTCTTCGGCACGTTCGCAGGCTGCGCTTATCGCCGCATCGGCGGTGGCGCGTGAATTCTTGGCCGAATTCGGCGTTGAAATCCAATCCTACGTCACGCGCATTGGTGCGGCTGCCATGCGCGAGCAGGCGATCGATTTCGAGACCCTGCGTTATACCCCTCTTGAAATCGAATCTTCTCCCGTTCGTTGTCCATCGGCGCAAGCTTCTCGAGCTATGGAGGAAGAAATCGCTGCGGCGCGTGCGGCGGGCGATACGCTTGGCGGTGAGGTCGCTGTGGTGATACACGGCATTGCTCCCGCCCTGGGGTCGTATCGCGGCGGCGGTATGATGGCCCGCCTGTCGAAGGCGGCGTTTTCCGCACATGATGTGGTAAGCGTGTCGTTCGGCTCGGCCCGCGATATGACGCGCCGTCGTGGTTCTGCCGCATACGATTCGGCTGTGCTTGGCGCGCATGGCTTTGCTCATGCCACGAACATATCGGGGGGTATCGAAGGCGGCCTTACTACGGGGGCGTCTGTGGTCATGCGCGCGGGCGTGGCTCCGAGTGCTTCTCTTCGCGCCCCTCAAAAGAGCATCGATCTTGAGACGCTTTCCGATGCCGAAAGCTCTTCCGCCGCATACTCGCCCTGTTTGGTGGGTGGCGTTGCGGTGGCGATTGAGGCAGAAATCGCGTTCGCGTTGGCGAGCGCGTATCAAGAGCGCTTCGGTGGAGCGGCGATGTCCGATATCCATTCGTCATATGACGCGTATATGTGTCGCTTGAGACTCGCGGCTCGGTGACGTTCGTGGGTACGCTGAAGAAAAATGTCTTCCTGGTGGGCTTCATGGGTGTGGGCAAAACCACGGTTGCCCGCCGCATGGCGCGCGACATGGGCGTGGCCTGTGTCGATGTGGACGCCTTCCTTGAGCGCAAGCACGGCAAGTCGGCGGCGGAGCTGTTTGGCGAACTCGGCGAAGATGGGCTGCGTGAGCTCGAGTACGAAGCCCTTGTCGAATGCGCGAACATGGGGCCTTCCCTTATCTCGTGCGGCGAAGGCATCGTTGCCTACGATAAGAGTCGAGAGCTTCTGAAACGCCGCGGGTTCGCCGTGATGCTCGAATCGAGCGAGGCGACCTCTTTGGGGCGCATCCATAATTTGAGCACGCGTCCGCTGCTTGCGCACGATTGCGACATTGAAGGCCTTTGGGAGCAACGCAAACCTCTGTACGAGGAAGTCGCCCGAGCGAAAATCAACGTGCAAGGCCGTTCTACGGGCTCGGTTGCGGGATTTGTGGCCAAAGTGCTCGCGCGTGCGGGCGTGTATGCCCCCGATTCCGAAGATGCCGTCGCGAAGAAGATCGAAGCCGATTCGCTCAAACGACGCAAAAAGCACCGTCATTCGAAAAGCGGCAGGCCGCGTTCGGCTGCGGAGCGTTCGGGTGGCTCGCACAAAAATGTGAAAGCGTCAGGCGGCTCGAAAGAAGGCATGCCCAAATCGAAGCGAGGCAGCGCGAATGCGCACGCAAGCGGGCACGGCGCGGGCGAGCAGAAGCAGGGCGCTCCTGGTTCATCGAAGCGCCGTCGTAGGCGAGGGAGTCGCGGGCGCGGCAAAACGCACGCCTCGAATCGTCCGCAAAACGGGCAGCGCGGTACTGCGTCGCCCGCCAACTAAGAGCAAGAAAGAGAGAAGGCCCTCATGGCGAAGTCAAGGCTTGAGCGTATGCGCGAAGGCATGTCGGCATGCGATATCGATGATTTCTATTGCCGCGATATCTCCAACGTGCAATGGCTTACTGAATTCGAGGATGTTTTCGACGATGAGCCTGCCCATTTGGCGTTCGTGACGCCGAAGAAGGCGTTCGTGCATACCGACTCGCGCTATGCCGACGCATGCGAGCGCGCATCGGCGAATACCCCGTGGGTCGTTGATGCGTGCGGCGGCTCCCATGCCGCATGGGTCGCGAAGAAATTCGCGGCATTCCGCGCCGCGGCAGGCGCGCCTCAAGGCGAGAACGTGTGCGCCATGGGCATTGAAGATTCGATTGAGCTGCGTGAGTTTCGCGAGCTCGAGCGGGCGTTTTGGGACGCAAAATGGAAGCCTTGTTTCGTCGAGACTGATGGCTTCGTCAAGAAAATGCGCGCGGTGAAAGACGAGCGCGAGCTTTCTGCCATGCGTGCTGCGCAATCCATCACCGATGCCGCCTTCGAGTATATCGTGGGCTTCATGAAAGAAGGCATGACCGAGCTTGAAGTGAAGCGTGAGCTTGAAGAGACCATGCGCCGTTTGGGCGCCGAAGGGCTTGCGTTTGATTCCATCGTAGCGAGCGGTCCGAATGGGGCTGCTCCGCATAGCATTGCGGGGGAGCGTCGCCTGCAAGCGGGCGACATGGTGGTCATGGATTTTGGCGCTCGCAAGGGCGGCTATTGCTCCGATATGACGCGCACCGTATGCATCGGCGAGGCTACGCCGCTTGCTCGCGAAGTTTTCGCGGCTGTGCGTGAAGCGAATGAAGCCGTGGAAGCCATGATTCGTCCAGGTCGCACGGGTGCGGCCATGCATCATTTGGCCGAAGACGTGCTTGCGCACAACGGCTTCGCAGGCAAAATGGGCCACGGTCTAGGCCATGGCGTGGGCATCGACATTCATGAACTTCCGGTGCTTTCGCCGCGCAACGAAGCACCTCTTGAGGTTGGCAATGTGGTTACCGTTGAGCCTGGCGTGTATCTTCCGGGCGAAATCGGTTGCCGTTTGGAAGATTTTGGCGTTGTCACGAAAGACGGTTTCGAAGTCTTCACTAAATCCACGCATGAACTGGTTATAATCTGATAGTTTCATTAAAAAGGAAGGATTCTCGATGGCAACTGTCTCTACTGCCGATTTCAAGAACGGCATGTGCATCGTCTATAACGGCAAAATGTGCATCATCACCGAATTCCAGCACGTTAAGCCTGGCAAGGGCGGTGCGTTCGTTCGCATGAAGATGCGCGACATCAAAACCGGTCGCGTGCTTTCCGACACCGTTAACTCTGGCGTGAAGTTCGACACCGTTCGTCTTGAGCAGCGCGAAATGCAGTACCTCTACAACGACGGCTCCGATTTCTACTTCATGGATCCCGTGAGCTTCGACCAGATCTCCCTGGCCGCCGATCACGTGGGCGACACCGCTCAGTGGCTCAAGGAAAACGATACTGCTACGCTCGAGTACGCTGACGGCCAGCTGCTTGGCGTCGAGCCCAAGATGTTCGTCGAGCTTGAGGTCACCGAAACCGAGCCCGGCTTCAAGGGCGACACCGTTCAGGGTTCCACCAAACCCGCGACGCTCGAGACGGGCGCCGAGGTGAAGGTCCCCATGTTTGTCGAAATCGGCGACGTGCTGCAGATTGACACGCGCGACGGCCGCTTCATCAAGCGCATGTAATCGCGAAAGCGCCGTTCTAGCGAACGGCGCTTTTTCATTTAAGAATGTCTTGAACAAGGCTCGCAGCCACTGGGTTGCGAGCCTTTTGTTTGGTGTCGCAAATCTGCTCCACGTTCCGGTTAATTCGGCTTCGGTAATCGATATAGCGCTGCCGACTTGGCACGGTGACCGACATGGGACGACAATTGACGTGGCGCCGATGTCGTGGCCGACCTTGTTCGGCCTAATTTGGCATGCAACAGGCATTGCGTCTCAAGTGCCTGGGCGCCGTGGCGGGTGTAGGCGCGGCTGGCGTGACGCCCAGTTGGCCCGACGCTGTGGCTAACTTTGCGCCGCAGCTGATCTGATTTCGTGGCCGATGCTGCGCGGTAATTGGTTTGATGTTGCGACTGACTTGCTGGCTAGGCCCGCTTGAGTTGCGACAGGGCTTCTCAAACGAAGTTGCGCCAACTTTCGACGTATTGCCGACCGGACAGCGTAAAAGGAAAGTGCGAAAAGTGACAAAAGTTGCGAATTCGGGGGCGTAAAAGGCCCTTTTTCGGGGGAAATGAGCGCGTTGGACTTTGAGTGGGTATCACAGAAATCTCATCGCGCGATTATGACCTGGGGTTATGTAATCGTGCATGAAACGTTCTTCGCTCTCATGCCCCCGAATTCGCAACTTTTGTCACTTTTGGGCGGATTGCTTTACGCTGGCGAGTTTTGGCTCACGCTGATCGAGTGAGTTATTCCGACAAGCAAGGATTTTTACGCTTTTCGGTTCGTGGGATTTAATAGGCGCTACATCCCATTTGTTGCGTCGTTCTTTATGCCTCTTTTTCATTTAGCGTGTCGGCATGCGCAGAAATATATAGGCGCCGCTGCCTCGGCAGCGGCGCCTATGGGTTCGCCGCTTGCCGTCGGCGAATGGGGAAGAATACGCCAAGCGCAGCGAACACCCTATGCATTCGCGTCAATCGCTGAAAGGTAAGACATGTCTCGCCCCGCCTGTCGTCAAGGCGCTAAGCCTGCTTCGCTACGGGCGCTTAGCGCCGCAATTGCCGCAGAACGCGCCCTCGTTTATTTGTCCGCATTGGCACGTCCAGGTCGCGGGTGCCGCTTGGGGCTTCGGCTTTCCGCAGCTTCCGCAGAATTTGCCTGTGTTTTGCGCGCCGCACTCACATACCCATGCCTCGGTGGAGGCGGGCTTGGGTGTGCCGCAGTTCGCGCAGAACTTGCCGGTGTTCGAGGCTCCGCACGAGCACGTCCACGCATCGCCTGCGGGCGCGGGGGCTGGCGCGGCGCCGGCTGCTACGCCCATTGTGGCACCGGGCGCTTGTGCTTCGGGTTGGGCGAACCCGCCGCCAGGTGCGGTGGCGTATTGGTTCTGCGGCTGACCGCCGCCCATGCCGTAGAGCCCTTGCGGGTTCATGCCGCCCACGGCGTTCGCCATGCCCATGCCCATGAAGCCCATCATGGCTCCGTTTTCGTTGCTCGCGGCCATGCGCATCGCGTCGGCCTGCGATGCCGCCAGGTTCGCGGCCGCCATGCTGGGATCGCGCATAACCGCGGCCTTCTGCAGCTCTTTGATCATCGCTTCGTCTTCGGGCGACGCGGCAATGGAATTCACGCCGAACGACGCGACCTGAATGCCGCGCAAATCGGTCCATTCCTGGGAAAGTACCTCGTTGAGGGCCTTCGCCACATCGGTGGTGTGTGCGGGCACCGCAGAATAGCGAACGCCCATGGCCGAAATTTTCGCGAATGCGGGCTGAAGCGCCGTGAGCAGCTCGCTTTTAAGCTGAGAGTCGATTTTGTCGCGGGTGTAGGGCTCTTCGACATTGCCGCAGACGTTCTTGTAGAACATGAGCGGGTCGACGATTTTGTACGAATACTCGCCGTTGCAGCGAACGGAAATGTCCACATCAAGGCCGATGTTGTTGTCGACCACGCGGAAGGGCACGGGCGAGGCGGTGCCGTACTTGTTGCCCATGATTTCTTTCGTGTTGAAGAAATACACGCGCTGGTCTTTGCCCGTGTCGCCGCCAAACGTGAAGCGAGCGCCCACGCGCTCAAACGACGCCATGAGCCTATCGCCGAGGCTCGCCTCGCCGAAGAACAGGCTGGGCTCGGTCGACTTGTCGAAGACGAACTCGCCCGCCTCCCCGCACGCTTCGACGATCGCGCCCTGCTCGACGATGATCATGAACTGGCCTTCGTTGACCGCGATGATCGAACCGTCGGAGATGATGTTGCTTTCGCCTCGCGTGTTCGAGCTTCGGCCTTTGTCGCTCGTGCGCTTCTGACCCTTCGTCACCAACGTGTTGGCGTCAAGCGCGTCGCAGTAAAAATACTCACGCCACGAATCGGCGAGCACGCCGCCTGCGGCGCCGATGCCGGCTTTCAACAGACCCATGGTTCTTCCTTTCTCGAGGTCGGGAAATCGAAGCGTTTTGCGCGGTTGCATGTGCGATAGGGCACCCTGCGCGCTGCGTCTCGTTATGCCTGAAGAATCTCTCAAAACGCCGCGTCACGACATGCCCAGTCGGCCCAAATCGCGAGGGCAACATGAGCCAGTCGACCCAAAACGAAAAAGCGCGAGCGTTTATACTGGAGCTATGCTGCGCATGGCCAACATATCGAAGCAGAAGGCGCTCGTTATCGCGGGCGTAGTTGCGTGTGTTTTTGCGTGTGCGATTGTTGCGCTGCTCGAGTTCGATTCGCTTGGGCGGCCGACCCCGTCGGGTCCGTCGAAGGGGCCATCGGCTACTGCTGGCTACATGATCACGCTTGGTCCGCTTTCTGCGGCATGGGGCTTTTCGATGTACGTCCGCTGCTCCGATGCGAAAATCCGCCGCTGGCTCGTGAGTGTGGCGGCTCTTGTTGCGTTCTGGATGCTTGTCGTGTTGCTGAAATATCCCATTCGCGGCGATTTGGCTACCGCCCTGCTGTGGTATTGCTACTACATTCCCATGACGGCGATTCCAACGTTGTGCGTGCTGTGCGCGATGCGCGCCGCCTCGCTCGATGAAGTGGCTTGGGCGCGTTGCGCGCGGCGCGTTATTGTGGCGATGTCAGCGTTCGCCGTGTTCGCCGTGCTTACGAACAACGTGCACCATTTCATATTCGCCTTCGATTTCGCCGATCCCGATTGGGGTGGCAACTATCGCTACGCGTTTGGCTACTACGTGCTCGTGGCCTGGTATATCGTGCTGTTCATAATATTTTTCGCCACGCTGTTCCTTTCTGCGCGCAGAAGCCTTCGCAGCATGCTTTTCCCTATTGGCGTTATCGTGGGCGTTGGTGTTGTTTACGGTGTAATGTTTACGCTTCGCCATGTTGCGACACTGACGTCGAACGTTGCGCTTACCTATTGCATTTTGGCTATGGTGGCCATAGAACTTACGCTCGATTTGGGCTTCTTCCCGTCGTATGCGTGGCATACCCTGGCGTTTTCCAAGCTGCCCTTCGATTTGAAGGTGCTCGAGGTAAATGGCGATACGGTTTTCCAAACCGAAATGGCGCAGTCCATGCCTCAGGCCGCGGCGGACATCCTGAAAACGGCGGATAAGGGGCTTGGGGAGTCGTGGGCGTTTCGCACGACGGGCGCGCCGCATACGCTGTTCAAGGTTTATCCCGTGAGTGGCGGCCGTGCCGTTTTGGCCGAGGACGTCACGGCGATCGACGAGCGTCGCGATGCGCTCGCCTCAACGCAAGAGCGCTTGCGCCGCAGCAATGCCGTGCTTGAGCGCGAGACTGAGGTTCAGCGTGAGATGTGGCGATTGCGCAGCGAGCGTGAACTGTTCGTCGAAATCGAGAAATCACTCGAAAGCAAAACGCGCCGCATCCAGGCGCTGCTTGACGGCTTGCCCGATTCCAATGATCCAGATTCCATTGCGCGTCGCCGCGAGATGCTCGTTGAGGTGAAGCTGCTCGTCGCCTACTGCAAACGTAAAGGCGCGCTCGTTCTTGCAGAGAAAAGCGACCCCGAATTCAATCGGGAGCGATTGCAACTTGTGTTCAACGAAACGGCGGCTGATTTGCGCTCGATCGGCGTTGAATGCGCGGCGCTCGTACAAACCAAGACGCCGCTGCCGGCTTCGGTGGTAAGCGTGCTTTATGACTGCCTGTACGATTTCGCGACCGTCGCGAATGCGGCCAGCGATGCCGTACTTATGCTGTTCGTCCAGCAAGATGAGCGACGCGTCCAACTGCGCGCAATGCTCGATTCGAGCGATGCCGAAAGCGAGCGCATGGCCGCCACGTTTGACGAGCTGCGTGCCAGCCTCGAAAAGCATGGGGTTGAATATTCCATCGAGACCGATCTTTCGTCGGCGTCGCTTGTCGCATATGTGCCCCTTCCGGCGAAAGGGGGCAAATAATGGGCGTTCTCTCTCATATGCCCCTCGCTGTTTTGCTCGCGCTCTTGACGGTGTTTTTCCTCGTCGCTTTTGCGCAAGCGGTGCATGCGTTGTTTATCGCCGTGCGGCGTGAAGTGTCGCCCGCTGGAGTAATTTTCGCCTATGAGATGCTGATTGTCGTGCATCTCGTGCTCGCCTGCTGCACAGCGAATTCGGCTTCGCGAGGATTCGTTGTTTTGCTGGCGCAGTTTCGCCCGTATGCGTTTCCGCTCGATGCACTTTTGTGGGTGAATCTTGTGATAGCCGCGTTCGGCCTGGCGCTTGCAATTGCGAAGCGCAGGCCCGTGATGACGCTCGAGATTGTTTTGCTGGCGTTATGCACGCCGCCCATTATTTCCTCTTTGGGCGACAATTGCGTGTACCTCTTCATTCTCGACGCCGCGTTTTTCCTCTTCCGAACGAGCGCCGGTCTCGTGCTCGATATTCGCCACGCATCTGAGTCCATCACGCATTTGTCGCTTATTGGCGCGCTCGATAATTTGCCCGAGGGCCTTGTGTGGGCGAACGGGGGTGGTCGCATTCAGTACATGAACGACGCAATGCGTGCCGATTTGGCTTCGCTCGGCTTCGCTACCGATCTTTCCGAGACGAGCGATTTGTGGACCAACCTTGGCAATGTGGCGCGCGAAAAAGGCGGCAAGGTGTTGCCTGAAGGCATTCGACTCGAAGTTTCGCCAACTAAAACATGCCTGTTCATGCGCGACGCGGTGAGTTTGCGCGGCGTGAGGTGCCGTCGTTTGGTTGCTGTCGACGTGACGGGCGAGGAGGCCTTGAACAGGGAGCTTGAAGAGGCGAATGGCCTGCTTCAAACGGCGAACGATGAGTTGCGCGAATCGCTCTCGCATGTGCAAAGCGTTGCGCAAGACGAGGCCATCGTTCGTATGAAGGCGCGCGTGCACGATACTATCGGACAGCGGCTTTCCATTCTGCATCGTTTCCTTGAGACGGAAAACCCCACGCCCGAAGCGCTGAGTGAGGTAAAGCGCCTCGCTGGCAGCATCGTCGACGATTTGTCTGAATCGGAAACGCCCGATCGTGTATCGCAGCTCGATTCCATCGTGAGCGCTTTCGCGCTCATCGGCATTGAAGTATGCGTCAAGGGCTCGTTGCCGGAAGACGATGATGCTGCGAGCGTTTTCGTGAATATCGTACGAGAAGCCGCCACCAACGCGGCGAAGCATGCCCAGGCAAAGCATGTGGACGTGAATATTTCCCGCATTGGCAATGTGACGTTGCTGCGTGTCGTGAATGATGGCATGCCCGCGCCGGCGAATTTGCGCATGGGTTGCGGCATTCCTGGCATGCGTCGCGCGGCGGAAGCCATCGGCGGCACGTTCGACGTTTCCTCGAATGATCCGTTCACTATCGAGGTTCACCTGGAACGCCCCGAAAGTGCGTATGCGTCAAGCGGTCGCGCCGTCTACGAGAAGGAGTTGCCATGATCAAGCTCATGATTGTTGAGGATCAAGCCATGTTGCGTGATTCGCTCGCGTGTGCCATAAATACTCAAAGCGATATGGAAGTGGTTGCTTCGCTGGGCGACGCCGCCGAAGCCCTGGAAGCCCTTGAGCGCAGCGGTGCGACATGCGCGCTGCTCGATGTGTGCACCGAAAACGACTCGAGCGGCATTGTCGCGGCGCGCAAGATCAAGGAGGCGCATCCCGAGGTGAAGGTCGTGATTATGACGGGCATGCCCGAAATCACGTTCGTTGAGCAAGCGCGCACGGCGGGCGTTGACAGCTTCGTCTATAAAAATGTGGGTACCACCGAGCTTTTGGGCATCATTCGCTCGACGGTCGAGGGATATTCCACCTTCCCCTTGGCGCAGCAAAGCATTTTCTCCGATGCGGCGCAGCTCACCGATACCGAGCTTGCGATTTTGCGTTTGGTGTGCGAAACGAAGACGCGCAAGGAAATCGCCGCCGAGTTGTATTTGAGCGAGGGAACCGTGAAGCGCCATATTTCCGAGATTCTCGCCAAAACCGGATACGACAATATCTTGCGTCTTGCGGTGCATGCGGTGTCGACGGGCCTCATTGTTCCGAGCATGACAAAGGGCGCCAATGGGGAATAGCCGCAACGGTATTCGAGAAATCCCAGTTCAATCGCATGGTTTGCGCGCTCGATTCTGAAATGCGCTGATGTGGGTGTGCGCCTATCGCATAATCGACCCAACCTTAGAGACAAACGTCCATGCCCCGCCGCCTTCCTTGGGCCGCGGGGCACTTCTTTCTGCGCGCAATGCGGGGCATCATGAGATCAGAAAGAACGACATTGAATCTGCCAACACGAGTGATGGGAGGCTTCTGATGGGGCTTTTCGGAAAGATGTTCGAAAAGAAGAACTGCGACATCTGCGGCGGCGAGATCGGCCTTTTGGGCAACAAAAAGCTTGAAGACGGCAACCTTTGCAAGGAATGCGCCTCGAAACTCTCGCCGTGGTTTTCCGATCGTCGTCGTTCGACGGTCGATCAGATTCGCGAGCAGCTTGATTGGCGCGAGGCAAACCAGCAGCGCGTTGCGCAATTCAATCCCACGCGAACGCTGGGCAACGATATGAAGGTGGTTCTGGACGAGGACGCCGGTCGCTTCATTGTGACGCGCAACTCTCGCTGGCGTGAGGCGAATCCCGATGTGCTCGATTTTTCGCAGGTCACCGGTTGCGATAGCGAGATTCGCGAATCTCGTACCGAGCTGCACTGGAAAGACTCCGACGGCGAAGAGCGCGATTACGATCCGCCGCGCTACGACATCGATTACGACGTGTACCTCACCATTCACGTGAACGTGCCGTATTACGACAGCATTACGTTCAAGGTGAACGGATCGCGCATCGAGGAACGCAATTCGGTCGAATATCGCGAAGCTGAGCGCCAGGCGAATGAGATTCGCGCTGCGCTCACCGAGCTTCGCGAGACCACGCGAGAGGCCGCGGCGGCCGCTTCGGCCCCCAAGGTGGCGCGTACATGCCCGTTCTGCGGGGCCACCACCACGCCAGATGCTTCTGGGCGCTGCGAATACTGCGGCGGCGCCATGGGCGCATAAGTTACAAGGGGAGGAACCCAAGAAAGGAAGTGGAACAATGAAACGTACCACGAAAATCGCAATCGCAATTGCCGCCGTATTCGCGCTGTGCCTGGGCCTTGTTGGCTGCGGTGGCGGTGATGGCGCCGACTACACCAAGAACTTCACGGGCGATTGGAAACTTTCCGGCATGACCGAAAACGGCGAAGCGATGAGCGAAGACGACATCGCGCTCATGGAGACCTTCGGTATGACGGTGACCCTTACGCTGAATGAAGACGGCACTGGTTCGCTCGTCATGTTCGACGAGGCTATGGACGTTTCTTGGGAGCCGAAGAGCGCGACTGAGCTCGATGTGACCATCGAGGGCGACACCACGACCGGCAAGCTTGCCGACAACACCATCACGCTTGAAGCGGGCGGCGACTCCATGTCCTTCGTGCGCGTCGAGGCTGATGCGGGCAAATAGCCGATTGCAAAACGCCAACTGAATAGCGGATAAGAAGGAGCCTGCAGCTGTTCGGCTGCAAGCTCCTTTCGTTTTGTCTGCGTCTGCATCGCGCTGACTCACCTCTCGATAGGTGGTAGATTCGCTGTGATCCATAGGCGACTTTGAGTCGAGTGGGCCATGTTGGAGGCATATTTTGGGCCAATGGGGAGTGATGGGGAGAGGTGTTTTGCGCGACCCTGTTCTTGAAGCGAGAAAGGAGTTCTCATGGCTGTCGAATCGGTGAACTACCAATGCCCCGCATGTGGTGGACCCCTGCATTTTTCCGAGTCGAAAGGCCTCATGGTCTGCGACTACTGCGAAAGCTCTTTTGAGGTTGCGCAAATTGAGGCGCACTATGCCGCCAAACAGTCTAAGGCCGATGCTTCGGCGGTGGCCGCGGCCGAGCGTGCGGCTTCCGGTGAGATGAGCGCGTTTGAAGCCATGGGCGCAATCGATGGCGCTGCGGTGGCATTAACCGAGGATGTGCTGAATGCCGCTGCCGCGACAAGCGGCCATGCGAGCGAGGGTAATGAAGCCATTGCGTCGTTTCTCTCGCGAGCGTCGTGGAACGAGGGCGAGCGTGACGGCCTGCATTCGATGACGTGTTCGTCGTGCGGCGCGGAGATTACGTGCGATGCAACGACT
Source organism: uncultured Slackia sp. (assembly GCA_934661005.1). Classification (GTDB taxonomy): domain Bacteria; phylum Actinomycetota; class Coriobacteriia; order Coriobacteriales; family Eggerthellaceae; genus Slackia. The sequence goes on along the minus strand of CAKUIK010000013.1, from coordinate 31,285 downwards.
GCGGTTTCGGAATGCCCATATTGCGGCAACCCCGCAGTGGCCCCGGGCGCGTTCGTCGACATGGCACGCCCCGATGGCGTGGTGCCGTTCAAGCTCGATAAGCAAGCTGCGGTCGCGGCCCTGAACGACTACTACAAGGGAAAGAAGTTCCTGCCGAAGAAGTTCATCGATGCGAACAAGGTTGAGCATATCCAGGGCGTATATGTGCCATTCTGGCTTTATGACGGCTCGGTTGAGGGGAGTGGTACTTTCGAGTGCCGCAATGAGCGCACGTACCGTTCGGGCGATGAGGAAGTTACGCGCACGACCGTTTACGAGGCGTATCGTGCGGGCGATTTGGAGTTTGAGCGGGTTCCCGTCGACGGCTCGGCGAAAATGCCTGATGGGCACATGGACGCCATTGAACCCTACGATTTCGACGAGATGAAGCCGTTTTCGGTCGCCTATTTGCCGGGGTATGTTGCCGAGCGCTACGATGAAGATTCGAAAGCGTGCTCCAGCCGCGCCGAAGAGCGCATGCGCCATTCCTTCGAGCACGATTTGCGCGCAACGATTACGGGCTACGATTACGTCGATACGGGAATCGTGCACTCCACGACACAGATGACGGGTTGCGTGCAGGCGCTTCTTCCGGTGTGGATGCTGCATACCACGTGGGAGGGCAATGATTACCTATTCGCCATGAATGGACAAACAGGTCGATTCGTTGGCGATTTGCCCGTTGCAAAGCTCAAGGTGGCGGCGTGGTTCTTCGGCATTTTCGTCGTGCTCGCTGCGGTGTTGTTTGGTCTCGACGTTGGGGTGTTTCAATTTGAGGAAACCTTGACGAGCGTGTTTGTCGATGGCGTGATTCCCGCAGTGGTTGCGGGATTTGTGTGCATCGTTTTCTATAACCAAATGAAGACAGCCGAAGTGGCGAGTGACGCGCAGGCTTATCGGTCTCTCGAGGGTTTGAATCTAACCGACGAGAGCGAGCATTTCGTGCGTGAATACGAGACTCGTCGCCGCATTGAAAAGAATGGCGATTAACCTCGCCCAAGATGTCAATTCGATCATGTGCCGCGACGGCTTTCGGCCATCGCGGCACATGTTATGTTTGCGGGGCTGCGCCTTGGTCTCGTTTGTCGCTGGGAATTCGCGGGGGCTTTCGGCTAGTTCCAATCGGACCGGGTGCGATGTCGCGGTCTATCCAGCGCCACGGCCGATTTAACCTGGTTCCTGGTTCCTGGTTCCTGGTTCCTGATGCCGAAGCCGGTCTGGCACCATGGTCGATCGAGCGACGCACCCGATCGGACACTTTAACTGGCTTTGCTTCGCGGGCGATTTGGCGCTGTAAGCGATTAAGCTTTGTGATCGGTCCAGCCTTGCGGCCGATGCGGCGTCGCAACTGGCTCGGCGATTGGGTTTGGACGGGCTAAAGTCCGCCCTGCGCAAGCGGGGTTGCGGTATCGGCTTCGACGCAAGGCTCTCAGCGTAAAAGAAAATCGTGAAAAGTGACAAAAGTTGCGAATTCGGGGGCTTAAAGCGTCGCTTTTTAGGAGGAATGAGCGTTGTGGCCCCTGGTCGCTCTTCGTGGAAAACGTATCAATCAATCGTGAACTGGGGTTATGAGGTGGCACGGAAGACATTCATTGGCTCGCACGCCCCCGAATTCGCAACTTTTGTCACTTTTGGGCGGATTGCTTTACGCTGGCGAGTTTTGAATGGTACCAACTGGGCGGATGGCTTCGGAGGTTGAGGTGGCGTAACGCGCGCAGAACCGGCAATTTGCTGGCCGGCGTATAGTCCTGACGCTTTTCTGACGGGCATACGGCTTTGGCGGCTTTTCGACGGAGGTCGGGCTCGGCCGGCTTGTTGGCGGGGCCCGGAATTTGCTAGGCTGCCGGCAAAAATGCGAGTCCCGTTAACTTGCTGGTGTGCGTGAACCTTCGCGGCTAGCTGGCAAGAGTGACCGAGCAACTAAGTTGAAAGCCGTGCGATTGTGGGTTCGGGCTCTCTCTTTGGTCGCGGGCGCATGCTTGCCCTTTAGCTAGAGTCGGCGCCCCATCTTCGCTTGCAGCCTGTTCGTTTTTGCTTCCAGCTGCGTCGGCTTGTCTTGCAACTGCCCGTATTGATAAGCACTACTGCCTGTTTGGCCCGCTCTTTATGTTTCTTTCTTTTCTAAAGTGTAACGTGGCCGTAATCGTCTCGACAAAGGGCACTATCGCGCGATATAGTGCTTGAGCGGCTTAGTTCGACCGTATGCCTGTTTGACGAGAGAATTCGGCAATCAGGCTCGGTATACTATAGACGTCATTCTGGGGGTTTCGGAATGTAAATATGTTTGTAAGCGGGCGTCGGGTCCGCGTGAAGCAGCGCGCATCCGACGGCCGCTTTCATGCTGCCGTGCACATGCGCGGCCTTATAGGGAAAGTGAGAGGTGAAGCATGCCTGGTTTGCAATTGATGGATACCACCATTCGCGACGGCCAGCAGAGCTTGTGGGCTACCCGTATGTCGCTTGGCGACATGCTGCCCATCTTGCCGAAGATGGACAAAGTAGGGTATTGGGCTGTTGAGGCGTGGGGCGGTGCGACGTTCGACACGTGTTTGCGTTTTCTCGACGAAAACCCGTGGGAGCGTTTGCGTTCCATCAAGGCGCATATGCCTAACACCGATTTGGCCATGCTTTCGCGCGGCCAGAACTTGGTGGGCTACAAGCATTATTCCAAAGACATCGTGAACCGCTTTATTGCCTGCGCAAAAAAAGATGGCATTCAGGTGTTCCGCGTGTTTGACGCATTGAACGACATCCGCAACGTCGTTGACAACGCCGAGGCCATTAAGGCGTGCGGCGGTTGGTTTGAGGGCGCTATCTCTTATACGGTGTCGCCTGTGCATACGCTCGATGGCTTTTTGGAATACGCACAGAAGCTGAAGGATTTGGGCGCCGACTCTATTGCCATCAAAGACATGGCTGGCCTGCTTACCCCATATCGCACCGAGCGTCTCGTGAAGGCGTTCAATGCTGAAATCGGCTTGCCGGTGCACGTGCATACGCACTATGTTGGCGGCATGGCTCCTATGAACATTATCAAGGCGGCCGAGGCGGGCGCTGCGATTTGCGATACCGCGAGCGCGCCGCTCGCATTTGGCAACTCTCACCCTGCGGTCGAGACGATTGTTGCCGCTCTGCAGGAAAGCCGTTACGACACGGGCTACGATCTTGAGCTGCTGTTCGAAATCGCCGAGTATTGGGAAGAGGTGCGCAAACGCGGCCACTATAACCGCGGCGTCTCTTCGCTCACTCACATGAAGGTGTACTCCCACCAGATTCCTGGCGGCATGATGTCCAACCTCATGGGCCAGCTTGAGATTCAGAAGGCGACCGATCGCCTTGACGAAGTTATTCGTGAGATTCCGCGCGTGCGTGCCGAGGTCGGCTTCCCGCCGCTCGTGACGCCCATGAGCCAGATTGTTGGCACGCAGGCCGTGTTCAACGTGCTCACCGGCTCGCGCTGGAGTGTCGTTTCCAAGGAAATGAAAGATTACCTGTGCGGCTACTACGGCAAGGCGCCGGGCCCCATCGATCCCGCGATCTATCAGAAGGTTGTCGGCAATTCCGAAGTGCTGCCGCCCGATGTTTCGCCCGCGTCGTTGAACACCACGACGTTCGACGAGCTCGCCGAGGAAATCGGCGATTTGGCGAAGAGCGAAGAAGACGTGCTCATGTATGCCCTGTTCCCGAACGAGGCGCGCACGTTCCTCTCGAAGCACCGCGCAACCGAGAAAGTTGAATTCTTGCTGGAGAACGAATCCAGCCTTACCAAGGAGGACGATTACGTGGATATCAACCAGATTCGCGAACTGCTGAAGGTCGTTGAGGAATCGGGCGTTGGCGAGATTTCCGTCGAGGAAGACGGAATGCGCATCAATGTTCGCATGCCTGGTTCCATGCCCGCTGCTGCCGCTCCCGTTGCGGCGGCTCCCGTCGCTGCCGCTGCCCCGGTCGCCGCTCCCGCTGCCGCGCCTGCTGCGGCTCCCGCGGCTGCTGCGCATCCGGCCAACTGGGTATGCGTGAACGCCCCCATGGTCGGCACGTTCTATGCCGCTCCCCAGCCTGGCGCTTCGGCCTTTGTGAAGGTGGGCGACGAGGTTGCTGCGGGCGAGACGCTGTGCATCGTTGAGGCTATGAAACTCATGAACGAGATCTCTGCTCCCGAGATGGGCACCGTCCGCGAAATTTGCGTGGAAGATTCCGAGCCTGTTGAGTTCGGCACTCCGCTGTTCTGGATTGAGCCGCACGGCCAGGCCGTCGCGGGCGAAGGGGCGTAAGGCATGTTCGACAAAATCCTTGTCGCCAACCGCGGCGAAGTGGCGTTGCGCATTATGCGCGCCGCCCGCGAGCTGGGCGTGAAAACAGTCGCGGTGTATTCCACGGCCGACAAAGACACGCTGCCTGTTCGCTATGCCGACGAAGCCGTGTGCATTGGCCCGGCTCCTGCTGGCAAGTCATATTTGAATATGGCGAACATCATTGCTGCGGCAACCACTACGGGCTGCCAGGCTGTGCATCCGGGCTATGGCTTCTTGGCTGAGAATTCCGATTTCGCCCGCGCATGCGCCGACAATGATTTGGTATTCATTGGCCCTGCTCCCGAATGCATCGACCGCATGGGCGATAAGGCTGCGGCGCGCGAAACCATGATGACGTGCGGCGTGCCCACGGTTCCCGGCTCCGATGGCGTGGTCGAAAGCGTCGAAGACGCGCGCGAGTTCGCCGAGCGCGTCGGCTATCCCGTGCTTATCAAGGCATCTGCCGGCGGCGGCGGTAAGGGCATGCGCGAAGTACATGCCCCCGAAGAGCTTGCCGACGCGTTCATGGCGGCAAAAGCCGAGGCTAAGGCCGCGTTTGCAAACGACGACGTGTACATCGAGAAGCTCGTGTTGCGCCCGCGCCACGTTGAGATTCAGGTGCTTGCCGATGACTTCGGCCACCAAATCGCCCTGTGTGAGCGCGACTGCTCCATTCAGCGTCGCCATCAGAAGCTGCTCGAAGAGGCCCCGTCGCCTGCGCTCGATGAGTCGCTGCGTCGCAATATGGCTGTGGCTGCCGTCAAGGCGGTGCGTGCGGTCGACTATCGCAATGCGGGCACCATCGAGTTCTTGCTCGACAACGACGGCAAGTTCTACTTCATGGAAATGAACACGCGCGTGCAGGTCGAACATCCCGTGACCGAGCAAATCACGGGCGTCGACATTATCAAAGAACAGCTGCGCATCGCATCGGGCGAGCCTATGAGCTGCGCCGATGAGGCGCCGTTCGTGCCGAATGGACATGCGATCGAGTTCCGCATCAATGCGGAAGACCCGGAAAACGGTTTCCGTCCGTGCCCCGGCACTATCACGCGCTTCGACGTTCCGGGTGGTCCGGGCGTGCGTGTGGAGGCATACGTGCAGTCGGGCTCGGTCATCTCGCCGTTCTACGACTCCATGGTGGCAAAGCTCATCGTGTGGGGCCGCGATCGCGACGAAGCTCTGGCCCGCGGTCGCCGCGCGCTTTCGGAGTTCAATATCGAAGGCATTGCGACCACGATTCCGTTCCACCAGGCGGTGCTGGAAAACGAGATCTTCCAGCGCGGTGAAGCCCATACCGACTTCATCGAGGTCACGGGTCTGTAGATCGAGCAAAGCTGCGAGCCAAAGGGAGGGTCTCTTTGGCTCGCTTCCGCAGGGCGCTCGCTGTTTGAACCGCAGCCCTCGAACTTGGGTCCCAATTAATCAGTCCAAGTTCGGGGTGCAGTTCATTTCGGCGGGCGCCTTTTTCTTTGACGCATGCTTCAATCTGTTCCATTTCCCGCTCTCGTCACCTTGTAGCGCTTCAGGCGTTCGTGGATCAGGGCGCGAGGCGTTTTGGGTTGCTCTGCTGCATCGGCGTATAATGAAGCGACGATTTGCGTAGGGGAGGTGTGCCATGCTGTATCAGCTGATGAACAAAGACGACGTTGTCGCGACATATAGCGAAAAGGAAGATTTAGGCGAGTTCTATTACGAAGAAGTTGAGCGTGTAGGTCATTACATGCCCTATGGATTCATCGGCATTAATGACTGGATCGATGGTCGCCAAATTGCAAAGCATCGCGCTTCGATAGGGAAACTTATGCGTGAATTGGGACTTACGACCAGGCGAGACTTTATCGGGGCGGCGCGTTGCCTTTCTTTGACCGATACGTTTTGGATGAAGCGGGCGAACGAGGACTTGCACTGGTCGGAAGTCTCTCTTTACCGCAATGCTTTTGACGACGTTATTGCGCGAATTGCTTTTGATGGTACGGGAATGTACGGTCGCCACAATTCGCCAACTTCTCCCGAATACGCCACCTCGGGTTCTTTTGCAAAGTGTTGGATTCGCGAGGGCAATGAAATATCGCTTTTGAAGCGCGGCTCGGTTGGATTTGCGAATGCCGGTTTCGAGCCTTATTCCGAAAAGCTTGCGTCCGATTTGCTTGAGGCGGCGAAAATTGATCATGTGCCATACTCGATTTTGAAATTCCATGGCAAGCTTGCATGTAAATGTCCGCTGTTTACGTCGGAAAAAGAAGGATTTGTTTCGGCTCATAGGTTTTTCCCTGGGCTGTTTGAGATACGAGACATGCTCGAGTTTGCGGCGCAACATGGTGCCGAGGAACGTTTCCGTGAAATGGTAGTCATGGATGCCGTGATGGCAAATGTTGACCGCCATGCGGGCAACTATGGCTTCCTCGTCGATAATGACACGGGTGAAATTCTGCGCATGGCGCCGCTCTTCGACCATAATATGGCGTGCTTGCCTATGATGATGGAAATGGACGATTTCGACGAATACGTGAGCACTATTGGGCCGAAAATCGGCACCGACTTCGTGGGCATCGCTCGCGCCCTGCTCACGCCGAAGATTAGTGCGAAGATCGTCGATTTGAAAGATTTCGAGTACATCGATCCTGGCTTTGATTATCCACGATGGAAACTTGACGCTGTAAACAAGCTCAAAAACCGCGTGGCCGATGCTCTGTTGAAGTAATCGGTGAGTCAAAAGGGACATCTCTTCGGCCCATTTTTACGTTACCATGGGGAAACTCGTTTGCGCATTACTCGTGGTCGCTTTCTGCGGCCTTTTTCATATGGAAAGGAATTCCTCATGGGAATGCACGTGAACTCGGCGCTGCCCGATCCGGCGCAGATTAAAGAAGAGCTGCCGCTTACGCCAGAACTTAAGGCTTTGAAGGCCAAGCGCGATGCGGAGATTCGCGATGTGCTTACGGGTGCATCGAATAAATTCCTTGTAATCGTCGGTCCGTGCTCCGCTGACAACGAAGACGCTGTGTGTGAATACACGAGCCGCTTGGGCGAGCTTGCGCGCGAGGTTTCCGACAAGCTGCTGATTATTCCGCGCATTTACACCAATAAGCCGCGCACTACGGGAGAGGGCTACAAGGGCATGCTGCACCAGCCAAACCCCGAGGCCGCGCCCGATTTATCTGCTGGCATTCAGGCGATTCGCCACATGCATATTCGCGCCATGGCCGAAAGCGGACTTACGGCGGCCGATGAGATGCTGTATCCGGAAAATCGCAGCTACCTCGATGACATTTTGAGCTATGAGGCTGTGGGTGCGCGTTCGGTCGAAAACCAGCAGCATCGCCTCACCGCAAGTGGCATGGATATTCCTGTCGGTATGAAAAACCCCACGTCGGGCGACCTCTCGGTGATGCTGAACTCCATTGTCGCGGCGCAGCATGGGCATAATTTCATCTATCGCACGCAGGACGTGACCACCGACGGTAATCCGCTGGCGCACGCGATTTTGCGAGGCGGCGTGGACAAATATGGCACGACGCATCCGAACTATCATTACGAAGACTGCATTCGCTTGTGGAAGATGTACGGTGAGAAGGGGCTTGCCAACCCGGCCGTGGTGGTCGATGCGAACCATTCGAATTCGGGCAAGCAGCATAAAGAACAAATTCGCATTGTGGGCGAGGTTCTGCATAACCGCAATTACAACGAAGACTTGCGCGCGCTTATTAAGGGCGTGATGGTCGAAAGCTACCTGGTGGAAGGCCGTCAGGATATTAGCGAGCACATGGAATACGGCAAATCGATTACCGACCCGTGCTTGGGATGGTACGATACGGTGAGCTTGATTTATCACATTGCGGAGAAGTGCTGATTTCGCCGTTGTGCCGAGCGGTGAATCGCTGACGTTTGCTTGACTTGGGATTAAATTATTGGAGGTGGCGATGAAGACCATCGCGCTTGTTGGCGGCATTGGATCGGGGAAATCGACCATTGCTCATATGTTCGCCGAGCTGGGCGCGGGCATCATCAATCTGGACGACGTGGGCCACTTTGTGCTTACGACCCCGGGCGTGAAATACGACATCGGCCGCACCTTCGGAGCTTCCGTGTTTGATGAGCGCGGTGAAATTGTGCGCAGCCGTCTTGCGGCTGCCGCGTTCGATACGCCCGAGCACACCGAATGGCTCAATGCCATTACGCATCCCGTTATCATGCAGGAGTGCCGCCGCCGAATTGGCGAGCTGGGCCAGTTGCACGATATGGTGGTTGTGGAAGTCACTACAGGCGTGGAAAGCAAACGCGATGTGCGCTGGGCCGACGCCCTGGTGGCAGTGGTGGCGCCTGCGTGCGTTCGCATGGAGCGCGCTTGTGCACGCGGTCATCAATCCACCGCCGATGTGAGCCGTCGCATCGCGTTGCAGAAAACCGACGCGGAACTCGCGTCCATTGCCGACTTCACCATCAATAACGGCAGCGATCTCGAATCTGCGCAGGCTGAAGTCAAGCGCGTGTACGACGCCGTCATGACCGAGTAGCTAGAAGCACGCATCGCGAAGGCGCCGATTCCCGCGGCGCCTTTTTATTGCAAAACGCCTACGAACAGTTGTTCGTTTTGTGGTAGTATTGGCTGAAGTTCAGCATGCTTGCATCGCTTGAAAGGAAGTTCGCATGAGCAGCCACTTGAGCAATATTGAAGGCGCCGCCATGGAAGGCAAATTGCCCGAAGTGCGCCTTGCGAATGCACCGTTTCGCGTTGTGAGCCCCTATGAGCCTTCGGGGGACCAGCCTCAGGCGATTCAAAAGCTCGCCGACGGGGTAGAGCGCGGCCTGCGTTACCAAAATCTTTTGGGCGTCACGGGTTCGGGCAAAACGTTTACCATGGCGAAAGTCATCGAGGCAACTCAGAAGCCAACGCTCGTCATGGCGCCGAACAAAACGCTCGCGGCCCAGCTCGCGGCTGAGCTCAAGGAATTCTTCCCCGATAATGCGGTCGTGTATTTCGTCTCGTATTACGATTATTATCAGCCTGAAGCCTACGTGCCTTCGACCGATACGTTCATCGAGAAAGATGCATCTATCAACGAAGAGGTCGAGAAGCTGCGCCATGCGGCTACGTCGAGCCTGCTTTCGCGCCGCGATGTAATTGTGGTCGCGTCGGTGAGCTGCATTTACGGTATTGGCTCTCCGATGGATTACGCGGGCATGGCCGTGTTTTTGGACAAAGAAAAACCCGCCGAGCGCGACGACGTGATTCATGAGCTCATCGATATCCAATACGATCGCAACGATTACGAGTTGAAGCGTGGAACGTTCCGCGTGCGAGGCGATGCGCTCGATGTGTTTCCGCCGTATGCCGACAATCCGGTGCGGGTGGAATTCTGGGGCGATGAAATTGAGAGCATCCAGGAAATCGATAACGTGACGGGCGAGAAGCTCAATGAATACGAGGCGCTGCCTATTTGGCCGGCGTCGCATTACGTTACCGCTCGCCCGAAAATGGATCGCGCCATCCAAACCATTCAAGACGAGTTGCGCGACCGCCTGGCGCAATTCAAGGCCGATGGCAAACTGCTCGAGGCGCAGCGCTTGGAGATGCGTGTGAATTACGACTTGGAGATGCTCGAAACCATGGGCTTCTGCAGCGGAATCGAGAATTACTCGCGCCACCTTGATGGGCGCGCGCCGGGCGAGCCCGCCTACACGCTCCTCGATTACTTTCCGAAAGATTTCCTGTGCATCATCGACGAGAGCCATGTTACGGTGCCCCAGATTCGCGGCATGCACGAAGGCGACCGCAGCCGCAAGGTCACGCTTGCCGAGCATGGCTTTCGTTTGCCGAGCTGCCTTGACAACCGACCGCTTCGTTTCGACGAATTTGAGCAGCGTGTTCCACAGTTCATTTATGTATCGGCAACGCCGGGCGATTATGAGGAAAAGGTCACCCAACAGCAGGTGGAGCAAATCATTCGTCCCACGGGTTTGCTTGACCCCGATATCGACGTGCGGCCCATCGCGAGCCAGATTGACGACATCATCGACGAAGCCCGTGAGAGGGCCGAATCCGATGAACGCGTGCTCATTACCACGCTTACGAAGAAAATGGCGGAAGATTTGACCGACCATTTGCTCGACCAGGGAATTCGTGCGCGCTATATGCATTCCGACATTGCGACGCTGGAGCGCGTCGAAATTCTGCGCGACTTACGTAAAGGTGAGTTCGACGTGCTTGTTGGCATTAACCTGTTGCGCGAGGGCCTCGACTTGCCCGAGGTCTCGCTCGTGGCGATTCTCGATGCCGATAAGGAAGGCTTTCTGCGAAATTACCGCAGCCTTATCCAGACCATTGGCCGCGCCGCGCGAAATGATCATGGCCATGTGATTATGTATGCCGACAAAATTACCGACTCCATGGACAAGGCGATTTCCGAAACGCGTCGTCGTCGCGAAATTCAGATGGCCTACAACAAAGAGCATGGCATAACGCCGAAAACCATCAAGAAGGCCATAAACGACATCATGGGCTTCATGAACGACGGAGATGGCAATCAGGTGGGCAGTGCCGAGGAAGTGAACCGTCAGCTTGCCGAGCTTTCGCGCAGCGAAGTCATGCGTGTGATTTCAAGCATGGAAGACGATATGGCTGCTGCTGCCCAGGCGATGGACTTCGAGCGTGCTGCCCAACTTCGCGATGAAGTGGTGCGCCTGAAGGCGCAGATGGAAGGCGAATCGGAGAAGGATGTGCTGGCCGACTTGAAGAAAACGGCCCGAAAGGGGAGCGCGTTCGGCAATCGCAAGAATTCTGCCTACGGGAGTTCTCGTCGCAGCTAAGTTTCGCCGCCTTGAGATTTCGGGGCCGCTCGCCGGGAAGTGCCCGCTCGGCTAACGCTCGGCGACCTTTGGTCGCCTCGCTTTGCGCCTCGCTCCGGTTTCCCGTTTGCAACGAAAATGAGAAACCGAGCATTCCCGGCGAGCGGCCCCGAAATTCCAAGGCGTTTCTCTGGTAGCGGCTTCCGATGCCTAGGCATGCGCCGCAGCCCGTATCTGCCGTGGCGGGTTCTTCCGAAGGCGCACGCGCGGCTGCCGCTCGCTTCGCTAACCATGCGCCGCGCTGCGGTTTCCAGTTTTAGATGAATATGAGAAACCGAGCGCTTCTGCAAAACCCGCCACGGCAGATACGGGCTGCTACATATTTTGCGGAGTGCTTTAGCGTGGAGCGTATGCGCGTCGGAATGCCCCGAAGCTTATGGGGCGGCGCGGGCGTCTTCGGAGGAGTGGCTGGATGGTGCTTGCGGCACGGGTGGCCAATTGTTTCCTGCTCGTTAATTCATTACGTTGCATAAATTTGCGTGAATTCGGGCTTTATTTTTATGTCTCTCTCCCTTAATATACTGAAGGTTTATCAATAATCGGAAGAAAGGGAGCAATGAGCACTCATTCTAAGGGCAAGGCTTCTGAAATGAAGCACTATGCAGGCAAGGCCGTTTTCTCGGCTGCTGTGGGCCATGCGCTTGACGGCTTGGATCTTATGATTCTGAGCTTCGCGCTTTCCGGCATTATGGCGACGTTCGCCGTGGACAATACGACTGCAGGTATGCTTACCTCCATTACGTTGGCTGGCGCCTTCCTTGGTGGTTTGATTTTCGGAAAACTTGCTGATAAATATGGCCGAATTAAAGTTCTTACGTATTCGGTCATTTTTTTTGGCGTGTTCACCCTGGGCTCGGCCTTCGCGCCTAACTTCGAGGTAATGGCTCTTTGCCGCTTCCTTGCCGGTCTGGGCATTGGTGCCGAGTTTGGCCTGGGCATGGCAATCGCCGCCGAGGTCTCCAGCCCCGAGAACCGCGCGAAAAGCACGAGCGCCGTTGGCCTGGGCTTCCAGGTTGGCGTGCTGTGCGCTTCGCTCGCTTCTGCGCCCATCATCGCGTCGTTTGGTTGGCGCGGCCTGTTCGTGCTTGGCTTCATCCCTGCCATTGTCGCGATTATCATTCGTGCGTTTGTTCCCGAGCCGCCGATCTATGAAGAGCACAAGGCTTCTGGCAAGGCCCATGGCAAGCTGAGCGACCTGTTCGCGACGCCCGAGCGCGCCAAGTTCTCGATCATCATCATCATTCTGTGTACCGTGCAGAATGCTGGTTACTTCGGAATTATGACGTGGCTCCCCAAGTACCTGAACTCCGAGCTTGGTCTGAGCCTCACGTCTACGGGCCTGTGGACCGCCGTTACGGTTCTGGGCATGATGATTGGTATTTCGGTCTTCGGTTTCTTGGCCGATAAGGCTGGTCGTCGTCCCGCATTCTGGACCTTCCAGATTGGTGCTGCTGCGATGATCATCATCTACAGCCAGCTCACTGACCCCACGGCGCTGCTTATTGGCGGCTTCTTCATGGGCATGTTCGCTAACGGCATGATTGGTGGCTATGGCACGCTTATCGCCGAGCTGTTCCCGACCGAGATGCGTGGCACCGCGCAAACCGCGCTGTACAATGCTGGCCGCTTCATCGGTGGCGCTTCCGCTCCTGTGGTTATTCCGATTATCGCCGCGGGCCACGGCTTCGCGTTCGCTATCGGCTGCGTTGCATGCATCTACGTGGTTGCCTTCATCGCGATGTTCTTCATTCCCGAAAAGAAGGGCGCGACGCTCGAGTAGCGATCGGTCCCTTCAGCATGGCGTACCTGAAAGGCGTCCTCACTGAGAGGGCGCCTTTTTCATATGCTGCTTCATCTGCGTTTGTCGGCAGGAAGCGCATTCGGCGTTGGCTCGTGTCGTGGCGAAAAAAGCGGCCCTCCAAGAGGGCCGCTGTGTTCGTAGCTGGGAATGAGAGAAGTCGCTTTATGCCGTCGCAGGCACGCCTTCGCCGAAGAGCAGTTCGTGCTCGGGTCCGGTGAGGGCGGCGCGTGCCTGGTCGCGCAGGTTATTCATGCCGCTGAGGAATTGGCGATACATCACAAGCGTGAGGTAGCGGCCTATGGTCGAGGGCACGAGGCATTCGTCGTTGTCTACCTCGAATGCGCCATTCGCGCGCATGAAGCCCATCTCGACCGGCAGTGCCGCCTCGACGCTTTTACCGAACATCTTCTTGAAGGCTTGCTTGTCGAAACGCAGCTGATAGAGCCCCAGCAAGAAGCAGTAGCGCATGTGGTCGTGCTCGCGAACGGGCATATGCCCCATGATCGACATGTGGCCATGCTCGATTGCCTCGTTGTATTCGCGCAGGCTGAAGGTGTTCACGTAGAGCTTGCCGCTCAAATACGAAATCGATCCCGAGCCAATGGCGGGGTATTCGTCGTAGCTCACCTGCAGTTCCTCTACGGGCAGTTCGTGGTCTTGCTTGCCTTGCTCGTTGAGGCGATTGAAGGTCCACACGGTTTCGCGCTTGAACGCCGGGGTGTTGCCGCCGCAAAGGCCCTCGTCGAGCATCTTGTAGAACTCGAACTCTCGATTGTAGTCCATGGTGCCGAGCGACTGCTCCATTTTGCGCGTCGTGGCGCTTGAGACGTAAAGCGGGCTGAACGTGGTTTGGCGGCAACCGCATTGCTTGATCTTCTCGATGTCGTCAAGCAAAATTTCCTCCGTCTGCGAGGGGAAATTGAAAATCATGTCGACGTTGAGGGAGTCGAAGCACGACGCAGCATTGCCGATGCGTTCAAGAATCTCTTCGCCGGAACCGTACTTCTTGCAGCGGTCCATCTGCGTGAGCAGTTTGTCATTGAAGCTTTGCACGCCGACGGAGAGGCGATTCACGCGGCTGCTTAGCGCCGAAAGCCACGGATCAACGAGGTGGTTCGGGTTGGTTTCGCAGGCAACTTCCTTGATATTGAAGTTCTCGCATGCCATATCAATCGTTTGGCACAGCTCGTCGAGCAAAATGGTGGGTGTGCCGCCGCCGAAGTACAGGCTCTCAAAGTCGTAGCCCATATCTTTCAGCATCATCATTTCGCGACGCAAGTTCTTGAAATACGGTCGCGCCGTGGCCTCGCGGAAGGGGTAGCGATTGAAGCTGCAATAGGGGCACAGCACTTCGCAGAAAGGCACGTGCAGGTACAGCATGTATTTGCGCCCAGGTTCAGGGCCTGGTAGGAATTTCTCGGTCGTGGGGTCGATGACGAGATGGCTCTTCGTGATGTTTTTGACGATCCCCGTGAGCATGCGTTCGCTCAGCATGAAAGCGCTCCTTGTGTTTGATCGTGTTGCCGTAAGGCGGTTCGGTCTTGTTGGCGCATAGGTGCGCGAGTTTCGCGAATCTATGCGCGATGAACACCGCGTTGCCAAGCCTCCCCAGGCTACCCCAAGGCAACGCACTGTTTGCATTTGAGCATACTACCGCTTAGGTGGGTAAAAGCAACCGTAAACCGAATTGTTGTTGAAAAGTTAACACGGCCAACGTACGTGAGCGGAATGCGATGGTTCGAAGGTGAAGAGCGATGCGGGCGCTCTTCTATAGGTGCTTGGGCGGTTTTATTGGCGGATCGTGCTCTTGCCCCGTAAGCCTCTTTGCCTCTTATTTTTCGAGGGCCTGTACTAAATCGATAAGATCTTGCTTCGAACTGACGCCACATTTCGCATAAATATGCTTGACATGAGTTTTCACGGTTGACTTTGCGAGCACGAGTTCTCGTTCGATATAGGGAACATTGCGTCCCGCGACAATAAGTGCAAGAACTTCTGTCTCACGCGTGGTCAAGCCGTGTACCTCGGCGAATTGAGCTATGAGCGCGTTGCGCCGGTCAGAGATGCTTCGGAGCCCCTCGGCGAGCGTTGCGTCATTTCCCCGGGGGTTGTCTACCTCGTGTTTTGCGGCGAATGCGACCTCAAAACGGGGAAGGGGACCAAGCAGGAGTACCGCAAGCGCGGCGATGCCAACGGCCGAAAAGGTCGTGCGGAACACAAAATCGGAGTAATCGAAATTCGGAGTGAGCTGCAGTGCCACGACAGCGATGTCGCAGGCGACCATGGTGCAGCACGCCATTAGCGCGATTTTCAACGAGGCACTCATACATTCTGAGGGCGTTTTGCCGCCAATTTTGAGCGCAACGAAGAGCACAAAAACGCAGATGATCAATCGGCCGGCCTCCGACGCGCCAAGAGGCGTGCCGTTAAGGGGGCGATAGGGCGAAAGAAGAAAACCGATAACGGCAAGGAAGAAGCCTGTGAAATACAGTACTCCAAGGGGGAGATTGCTTCGTTTTGTAATGATGAGGGCGGCGCCTGCAAGCGCCATGCATAAAAGCGCGCAGAGTAAGCCGGGTAAGCAGAGCGAACCTACGGCGGGACCATCATAGAAAAGGCTCGTTGGGAAAAGTCCAACGAGGAGGCTGACGACGACGAACGAGAGCACGGTAATAAGTTTTACGGTTATCGGGATGGGCGTGGCGGCTTTGCCTTCGTGCGGAGTTTCGTTTTCGGGTTCGTTTCCGTTGCGCGTAAGGAACGGTGCGAAGCATGCGCACGAGGCAAAGGGAAGAACAATGGCGGCGTATATGCCCGATACGGGGTTGGGCAACAAGGCAATAAGAACATAGAGCGCGGGTGAGATGAATCCGACGGCGGCAATATGGCGTTCGATGCTGCCGAATTGCTCTTCCAAGATGAGATTCCACCAAAGTAGCATGCAACTTGTCGCGAAGAATGCCGAAAGTGCGTCGCCTCCGACGAGGGCGACGGAGGGGTTGATTCCGAAGAGTCCAATTTTAGCGAGCGCCGCGATGCATGCGCCTGTTGCTGAAAGCGTAAACAAATAGCCGACTGCTTCGCGCCTTATGCGGGTTCGGCATGCGAGTGCGCCAATTATCGCGATGAGGCACCCCAAATCGCCCGAAAGCGTAAGGGGGAGCTGCATGCCAAATGCCAAATTGAAATCGGCGAAGAAAGCGCGGCTTGCAAGAGAAAGAAGAATGAATGCAACGATACAGCTCGGTCCTATTACCGAGCATGCGATTCGAATGTGTGTTCGCGTTCCTCCCATGAAGCGAAATTATACCGCAGCAAAACGCATTGATTTGAAAATGCAGGTCACGAGGCATCGTACCAGAAGGAGGATTTCCGTCGATGCTGGCTGATTTGCCCCTGGGGGATGACGGATTCTTGCCGCGAGCCAATTACATTTTCCCTGTCGGGCCGTAAGGCGAAAACGATGTGCATCGTGTTGGCGATGCTAGCGAAGGGGGAGCAATGGCTGGGATCAAAGAAGGAATCAGTCGCCGCAATTTCTTGGAAGGCGCAGGCTTGGCGGCGCTTGGTGCGGGGATGCTCGGAAGTGGAATGCTCGCGGGTTGCGCGCCGGCGAAAACCACGGTAGAGAAAACGGGTTCTTCTGCTTCGGGAGGGTCTCTGGGCGAGTGGTCTGGGCAATCTGCGTACGCGCAAATTAATCCGCAGGAAGAGATTGATGTATCGAATTCGATTAGCGATTTGTCGCAATCGGAGTTCGCGAAGCCTTTTAATATCGGCAAAATCGAAATCGCGAACCGTTTTGTGAAGACGGCCGCGACGTCGGGCGTATCGAACGATGAAGTTCAAGCTGTCGGCTATTTCGGCAATATCGCCAAAGGCGGCGTGGGCGCGGTCTTCGTCGAGGGAAGCTACGCGTTCTTCGACAAGATCGATACCGAATACACCGTTTCGGCCATGGGGCCCGATACGCGTTTGACTATTGAAGACAGCCCGCTTAAGGCGATCTGCGCAGAGATTCATTCCCACGATGTCCCCGCATTCATTCAAATGAAGTGGGGTACGCCTGGCCTTGAGAACAAATGGTCGAACACTCCCGAGACGGGCACGCAGTACATGGCGAGTGAGATGTCGCTCGACGATATCGCAATGTTCGCCGAAGACGTGGCGAATTCCGCTCAGAAGTTGCAATCGATTGGCTTTGACGGCATTGAAATCAATGCGGCGGGCAACAACGTGCCAGGCTGGTTCCTTTCCCGTTTCCGCAACGATCGTCCAGCCGGCGATCCGTATGGCCCGGCGACGTTTGAGAGTCGTACGCGTTTCATTGGCGATTTGATCTCGGCGATTAAAACTGCGTGCGGCGAAGATTTCCCCGTGCAGGTTCGCATGAACGGCGTTGAGGAAAACGATACCGACCTTGGCCAAGATGAGCTGATTTCGTCGGTTGAGGAATCTGCTGAGCTTGCGAAATGCATTGAAGCGGCTGGCGCCGACAGCCTGCATTTTATCCTGGGCGTTATGGGCAACCATAATGCGCAGTTCATGGGTGATGGCTACTTTTCGGGCGTTGGCGTTGCAGGCGCGAACGGCTTCGGCACGTTTTTCGACTTCAATAAGCACTTTGGCGGACATTTGGACGGCAACCACTCGGGTCTGGGCTTGATGCTTGGAGCCACCGAGATTATCAAGCAAGCGGTTTCTATTCCCGTAGGAGCGGCGACCTATATGGACCCGGCTCAGGCTCCTGATTATTTCGAAGCTGCGCTTGCGGACGGCCGCATTGACTTCCTGTGCATTAATCGACCTGTGGCAAACGCCGATAACGAATACGTGCATAAGTTCTTCGAGAATCGTCTCGACGAGATTCGCCCTTGCTGCCGTTGCCTGCATTGCGCGGCCGACTTCGGCAACCATATGGGCACGACGGAGGGCTGTCGCGTGAATGCCTGCAAGGCGCGAGCCTTCACCGAGGAGATGCCTGAAGGCTATGAGGTGCCTGCTGGCGACGGCTCCAAAAACGTTATGGTTATTGGCGGCGGCCCCGCTGGCATGGAAGCCGCGCGCGTGTGCGCCGAACGCGGCTACAGTGTGGCGATGTACGAGAAAAGCGCAATGGGCGGTTTGCTTGACTTTGCCGAATCGGTGAAGGGCAAGCACGAACACCTTGGTCAGTTGAAAGATTGGTTTATCGGCCAGCTCAATGCGTCCGGTGTTGAAATCGTTACGGGCAAGGAGGTTGATGCAGCGTTCGTGCGCGAGCAGAAACCCGATGTGGTAATTCTCGCTGCAGGCGGTGCGCGCCAAGGGTTCGACTTTCAGGGCACGCAGGCGACTCCCGTAATTTCTGTCACGGATTTTCTTATGAACGAGCCGGGTGACGATGTGGTGGTATGCGGCTTCAACGTGCAGGCGTATGACACCGCGATGTATTTGCTGGCGCACGGCAAGAACGTGACCGTGGTCTCGAATGAACCTGAAGAGGCGCTCGGAAAGGGTCAATCTGCAAGCTTATTGGGCTTTACGCGCCCGGCGTTTTATGCCGCTGGCGGTCGTGTGCTTTCCATGAGCACGCTCGATGAAATCGGCGATGGAGAAGTGAAGGTCACGAATGTCGCTGGCGTCCAGTTGACCATTAAGGCGGATGCGGTAATCGATGCTGCTGACATGGTGCCGAATACATCGCTCGCTGATGAGCTGTCGGGCGAATTTGACGTGAAGAGCGTGGGCGATTGCGCCGATCCGTGGGATATTCAGGCGGCGATTGCGACGGCGAACCTCGTTGCTCGCGCCTGTTAAGAAGCGAAAAAGTCGAATCGGCTGCCTGCGCCCTCCCAATGGCAGGCGGCGTTCGAGCGGGAAGGGCAGATGCCCTTCCCGTTTTTTTGTCTCATGCAAGATGAGCCGTGCTGGGCGCGATCGAAGGGTCCGTGTTGTCGAGGGCGCCTCGATGCTTTGCCCCATTTAACGCCGAAAGGTCGCCAGCGGCGACCTTTCGGGAAGGGACTCCGGGGCCGGGAGGGAGGAAAGCCCCGAAGGACGCGCTCGTAGCTGGAAGGGTGAGTGCTCGAGCGCCGAGTTTTCAAGCTCACGGCCGGCTCCAAAGGGAAGGGAACGGGAATGCCGGCCGTTTATCAATCGTGCTATGCACGAGTCGAACGGCACATGCGCGATGGAAGGGTGGATGCTTGCCGCTTCGACGGCTTCTATAATAAGGGTGCCTTGCGTTGAAAATCCCATAAGGGCACCTGATAAAAGGCTGAATAATTCTGAACAAAACCTTAAAATAGCAGGGGGTGCGCAAGCCCCATGAACGCTCATGATAGGATTTCGCCCATGGAAACGAACCAAGCGAACATATTAGTATGCGACGACGAGGTCGAAGTCGCCGAGCTTCTGAAGCACGTTCTTGAGCGCGAGGGCTTTGCGGTTACGTGTTGCCACTCGGGCGATGCCGCTCTTACGTTGTTGGGTGCGCAGGCATTTGACTTGGCCATACTCGACATCATGATGCCCGGCACGGACGGCTTCGAGGTGTGCCGCCAAATTCGCGGCGGTGCGGCGGGTTCGAACGTCGATATGCCTATCGTGTTCCTCTCGGCTAAAACCGAGGAGTTTGACAAGGTGCTCGGTTTTACTTTGGGTGCTGACGATTATGTGACGAAGCCGTTTAAGGCTCGCGAGCTGGTGGCGCGCCTTAAGGCACGCCTTCGCGGGCGCGCTGTGGCACCCGCAGCGACCGACGTGCTTTCGGCGAACGGCATCGAGCTCGACGAGACGAACCACACGGCGGCTTTGCATGGCTGCGAGCTTTCGCTTACACCGAAGGAATTTGATTGCTTGGTCGAACTTTTGCGCGCCGGCGGAGCGCCGGTTTCTTCGAAAACGCTGTTCGAAAACGTGTGGGACGAGGAATACACCTCTTCTTCCCATAACGCGGTCATGGTCTATATTCGCCGCTTGCGTAAGAAGCTTGCCGAGGTCGATTCCTCTGAAGAACTCATCGAAACCGTGTGGGGCGTTGGCTACCGCATTCCCGAGAAGCGTCGTGGTTAGCCTATGGGCCGCGATTCAGAAAACGAATCCCGCTTCGGCAAGGCCGCACGCAAACGCGCGGCGCAGGAGAGGCGCGAATCGCCCAAAACGCATGTGACCGAACAAACGCGCATTCTGGTGAAGCGCATCGTGCGCAATACGTTTGCTGCAACGGTGGTGTACTCGGCGGTCTTTTTCTCAATCGCTATGGCAATTGATATTGTGGTTTTGCCTCAGGTGGGCGAAGCCGTGGCGAAGGTGTCTTCGCCTTGGCAGTACGTATCGGCCGACGTTGCGGGCGTGCAAGACGACGATTGGTTTGTGCAGAAGGAAAACGAGCTTAAGGCCGATGTGGTGCGCAAATATTTGCGCGAGCTTATCGATACCGCCGTTCCTGATGCGGGTTGGGGTTTGGCGCAAAGCGCCGCAAACGCCAAGAACGTCCAAACAGAAGGCGCCAATCCCGAAACCGTCTATACCATCTCCTCGCAGCCGGCCGACGCCGGGGAATATGCGGCCGCTATCTCCCAGGGCTTGGTGCAGGGTGATAGCTTGTCGTTCGTGGGTGCGCCCTTTGCATCCCAAGCGGCGAAGCAGGTCGTTATTTCCGCCGTCGATTCGCGCAATTTGGGCCAGGCGGCCAACGTGTACGATGCGCTGTGGTCGGCCACGAAAGATTGGGATAACAAGCCCGAGCAGGTCGATTCGTTCTATGACGAGGCGGCAACTGCGCTCGATTCTGACTTTTCCCAGGTGGTTGTGCGGTATGACTACGATGCCGGTTCGGGTGTCGAAACCGTGACATATGCGGGCGGCCAGCAGATGCAGCGCGATTTGTCGCCCTACAACAATATTCGCGCCTTGAAATACCCGGTGGCAATCACGCTGTTCTTGTCGGGTATTCTTGTGATTATGGCGTTCGCCATTCGGAAAAGCCTGCGTTACTTCGATGACCTCTTCGTTTCGTTGCGAGCCGTGCTCGTAGACAAGGGCGCGTCGCTCAAGCTTCCAAGCGAGCTGTCGCTTGCCGAAGAATCGATCAACGACATTAAGCGCAAAAACGACGCCGAACAGCGTGCGGCCGTTGCCGCTGAGCGCCGAAAAAATGAGCTTGTCGCCTATTTGGCCCATGACACCAAAACGCCGCTCACGTCTATTACCGGCTATCTCACGCTGCTCGAGGAAGCTCCCGATATGCCCGTTGAGCAGCGTCAGCGCTATGCGCACGTGGCGCTTTCGAAAGCCTATCGGCTCGACGCCATGCTCGACGAGTTTTTCGAGATTACGCGCTACAACCTTGGCGCCATCTCCATCGAGCGCGAACGCTTTGATTTGGCGTTGTTCTGCTACCAGGTTGCGGAAGACTTCTACCCCGAGGCAGAATCGCGCGGCATTGATTTGGAAGTGAATGCTGCCGAAGGCGACGCCGTATTTGCCGATGCCACGAAGATGGCCCGCGTGCTTTCCAACGTGATTAAAAACGCTGTGGCATACGCCGATTCCGATTCGGTCATTACGGTCGATGCTCACGCTAAGCCCGACGGCGCATTTCGCATCGAGGTGGCGAATCAGGGTCGTGAAATCAGCCCCGAGCACCTCAAGCGCATTTTTGAGAAGTTCTATCGAGAAGATGACGCGCGCGCCACGCGTCAAGGCGGGGCGGGCCTTGGCTTGGCGATTGCGCGGGAAATCGTTGCGGCGCATAACGGCACGATTGATGCGACGAGCGAAAGCGGCGTTACGCGTTTCGTGATTGATATCCCTGCGGCGAAATAGAAAAACGACTTTGTGGGGCTTATATATAGCAGCCGGGCAACGGTGCGAAAATTCCGCGAAAGGCGTTGACTCTCCCATAGTGGGATAGTTTAGGGTATCTCCTGCATAAAGATGAAGGTGCGCAGGGCGCGCCGTAAAGGGAGCAATATCTATGTCTGAACAGCAAATCGAAGTGAAGGAATTCGACCGTCCGCCCTTGCCGAAAAACTGGCTTCAGACGGTCGTCATTATTTGGCTTGGCCAGGCGGCGAGTATTCTTACCGCATATTCGTCTATTTATGCGGGCGTGTGGTTCGTGACCGAAACCACCGATTCAGCGCTCATGCTGGCGCTCGCCTCGCTGTGCTCCATGCTGCCGCAGGGCTTGCTTGCGCCGCTCGGCGGTGTGGTAGCCGACCGCTTTAACCGCAAGTACGTGCTTATCGCCGCCGACGCTTTCGTGGGCACTATGGCTTTGATCATGGGAATGATTATTGCTATGGGTCATGTGTCGGTGCCGCTCGTGCTTATCATGGGAGCGTTGCGTAGCGTGGGCCAGGCATTCCACATGCCTGCTATGGAATCCACGATGCCGCTGCTCGTGCCGAAAAAGCACGTGGTGCGCGTGAATACCATGAACCAGAGCCTGTGGTCTATGGCACTTGTGGTTGGCCCCGTTCTCGGTATTTTCTTGTATACCGTGGTGGGCTTCCAAATGGTTCTGTTCCTGAACGCCGCCGGTTGCGCCATTGCGTGCTTGGCGCTTACGTTCGCGAAGATCCCCGATTTCCACGACGATTCCGACGAGGCGCGCCATCCCATCGCGAGCTTGAAGGCTGGCTTTGCGACGCTGAGCGCCGATGGGGGCCTGCTCATTTTGTGCGGCATCGTCATGGCGATCATGGCTATGTACACGGGCATCAACTCGCTCTTCCCACTTATGACCTATGACCATTTCCATGGCGACGGCTACGCGGCCTCGCTCATCGAGGGTGTGTATGGCGCATTCTCGCTTGTCGGCATTGCGATTCTGTTCATATGGGGCGGCGGCAAGCGCCTGCTGCGTGTGGTGGCGTTGTCGGGCACGCTTTCGGGCGTCATCCTTATTGCGACGGGTCTTCTCTCGCCGAGTATGTTCTTCTGGTTCGCGGTGCTCACGGCAATCTCGGGTGTTGTGGAGTCGATGTACAACGGCCCGCTTCTCGCTGTGGTGCAGAAGCGCGTTCCGCCTGAAAAGCTCGGCCGCGTCATGGGCTTGTTCAGCACGGTGACGGCGCTTTCTTCGCCTATCGGTTTAGGTCTTGCGGGCACCTGCGCTGAATTTACCGGTGTTGCCATGTGGTTCGTGATTTCAGGCGTGGTGGTTACGGTGGGCGGCTTGGCAATTGGTCTTTTGCCGTCGCTTCGCAAGCTCGACCGCGAGGTCGCGGCAACTTTTGACGAGGTGGATGTAAGAAAAACGAATTCGACGGTTGAAAACGCCGCCGAATAGGTGAAAATCGTTCCAGCGTATGTATCGATGCGGCGCGCCTTCGCGGGCGGCCGCATCGTTGTGTGAAAGGGTCGTGTCGTGGTTATTCTGGGCGCGTTGGTGAATGGCATTGCTACCGTCATTGGCGGCGTATTGGGATTGGTGTTCAAGCGCCGCGTGTCGCAGAAACTGGGCGACTTCCTTATGCAGGGTTTGGGCCTGTGCGTGATGCTCGTGGGCGTGCAGGGCATGGTGAAGGGCCAAAGTGTCACCATCACTGTGCTGTCCATGGTGATTGGCGGCGCTTTGGGCTATTGGGTCGATATCGATGCGGCCATTCACCGTTTCGGCGATTGGATTCAGCGCAAGCTCGATGCCGCATTCAAGGGATCGACCGCGCTCGGCAATTTTTCCGATGGCTTCGTCGCGGCCACGTTGTTCATCTGCATTGGCGCTATGGCGATTCTTGGTTCGCTGCAAAGCGGCCTGCAGCTCGATCATTCCACGCTGTACGCCAAGGCGCTCATCGACCTGGTCGTGGTCATGGTTATGGCTACGACGCTCGGAATTGGCGTGCCGTTTTCGGGCGTGTGCGTGTTTGCGTATGAGGCCGTGCTGAGCTTGGCCGCCAGCGCGGTTGCCCCGCTTCTCACCGACGCGGTTATTGCCGAGATGGTGTGCGCGGGCAGCTTGCTTTTGCTTGCCATTGGCTTGAACATGCTGAAAATTACCGATATCAAGGTCGCGAACTTCTTGCCCGCGGCATTTTTGCCTATCGCATTTTGCGCGATTCCGGGTTTGATGTAGGACGGAGCGGTTCGTCCTTTGGAGAAGGCGCCCGATTGATGCTCGATTGGAACTCGCCCGCGTCGTAAACAATGCGTTGAATAGCAGCCGTCGAATTCCATCGGCGGCTTGTCTCGGGTTGCAATGGGTGTGCGTAATTCGAATTGATTTGGCTTTGCCCTCTTTTGAAGGGGCGTGCGCATGTGGGTGCCGAGCCATCCTAAGATGGCTCGGCGTTTTCCCTAGAAGCCGCTGTGCTGTTTTATTTCGTCGGCTTGTGCTTTCGTCATGCCGGTTTCGAGCACTTCGCCGCTCTTTTTGCCCGTGAGCACGAGCAGTCCGCTCTCGTCGTAGCTTTCAGTGCAGTCGTCATAGTAGCCGAGCCCTTGGCCGGTGGTGTCAGTTACGAACATGCGGAATTCGCCGGTCAGGATGTTGACGCAAATTGAGCCATTGCCCGAATTGAGCTCCTGCACGATGCTCGCGCACAGCATGCCCGCTTTCGTGAGGTCGTCGGCATTTTCCCATTTCTCAGCGCTGTAGAGGCTGGCGAACGAGACGAACTGCTCGGCCAGATCGATGGGCGCGCATCCGATGGTCGCCGTGTGGGACGAATAGCCTTCTTGGGATGCGCCGTAGTCGAAGCCCGTGTAAATCACATACCACATCATTTTTTCGCCATTGATGGTTTGATATCCGCTGAAAGCGTTCATCGAATAGGTTAGCGTGTCCGCTGCGTTCGTCGTTTCTCCATGTTCGTAGACGGTGCTTTCCGACGCATGTTCGAACGAGCCGGACGATGCGCTTAGGCCGCATTGCTGGGCAAAATCGTCGATGTTGTTCGACGTGATTGGTCCAATAAGAGGCACGCCGGAAACGACGATGCTGTCGGGCGTGGTGGAAGTCGGCTCATAGGCGCCCGCTTTCTTGTCGAGACCGTGGATCAAGAACATTGCGCCATTGCCGTATTCGACCGAAACTGAAGTGAAGTCGCTTGAGGGGTCGCTTGAGCTGTTGATGTAAGGCATGTCCTTTGCGGTGTCTTTCCAGTTCACGCTGTCGCCATAGGTCGAATATGTCGGCGCATCATAGTTCCAGGGCGTCTCGGTGGCAGGCGTTTTGTTGCTGGCGCCGTGCGACGTGATGAACTGCTCGCCTTTGTCGCCAAGGGCGAGAATGCGCGAGACCTGCAGGATGTTATCGGGCGCCTCGGTGACTTCGGGGGCTTGCGCGTCTGTGCTTGACTCTTCGAGTTGTGCGGGGCTGCTTTGCTCGTCACCGTTTTGGGTCGCCTGCTCGGTTTGTGCCGGCTGCTGCGAGGGCGCAATGACGTCGACGTACACGCGGTAGGCAGCGTATGCGGTTCCAGCGGCAAGTGCCAGGGCGAGGGCCACAAGCACCACGAGGGGTACGCGTCGGCGGCTGCGCTGGTTCGTTTGCTTGACGGCGTTCTTGAGCGTCTGGCTTGGCGATTCGCTGGCTGCAGAGCTGCCTTGGGCATCGCTTGTCGGCATGTCTTGAGCGCGTGCAGCGCTTGTGGCCGCGGGCGTGTCCAACGATGTTTCGGAGGTGTGCGCGTCAATCGCGAGGTTCGCGTTGAAGCATGGCGCCATTGAGGGCTCTTCGTTTGGCTTGGCCGCTTCTGCGGAAGCTTTCATTGCGGTCATGTTTGCGTTGACTGTGCGCGTTCCGCATGAGGTGCAGAACTTCGCGTCATCTTGCAGCTGTGCGCCGCATTTCGTGCAGAACATGGGGTCGTCCTTCGCTTGTCGTGTGGTTGCTATGACAGGTATCATAGTGAAATTTCAGTAATGAAACAGAGATGCTAACCGAGTAAAAATCGCTGCGATGATGCCCGGTTTGGCCACCGAGCGCGCTTTTCGGCGTGCTCGCTAATCGGTGTACTGCTCGATGTAGTCCAGAAGCGCCTGGCGGGAATGCAAGTCGGTTTTCGAGTAGATGCGCTTCACGTGCGTGTGCGCCGTGCCAGGTGCGATGCACAGTTCTTCGGCGATCTTGGCTTGCGTAAGGCCCATGGCATAGAGCGTGAGCACTTCGGTTTCGCGGTCGGAAAGCAGGAATTGCTTCTGCATCTTTTGCGCGCTCTCGCGCACGATGGCCTTGCGCATTTCGGTGGCGGGCGCGGCTTGCTCCTTAATGCCGAGCAGTTTCTGCACGCTCACTGCGGCCTCTTTGCTTGTGGCGGTTTCGTCTCTCTCGAGCATGAGGAACTGCAGGAAAATGAATTGTGCGGAAATGAGCAGCAATCCGCCGCAGAGCGCTGTTGGCAGCGAGGTGGAAGGGAATTGTGCATAAAGCGCGATGCTCGTCACGCGCACGAGCGAGCGCGGAAAAATGAATACGCCCCATCCGGCGATTGCGTAGTAGTACGTGTCGCGGTGGCCATAGCTCGAAAACGCGATAATCAGATAGAGGATGAATCCGGTCATGGTGACGTTCATGGCGTTGCCGAATACGGCCCCAATGTCGAGCCTGTCGGGGAAGAGCGCGAACAGTAAAAGGGCGATTGACCCCAACCCCTGCATAATGACCCATGCGCCAATGGTCATGGTGTTCTTCCTGCCCTTGATGGTACCCCGGAGCAGGCCGATGAATACGCTGTCGATAAGCAGGGCGTACAGCAGTCGCGTGGCTCGTGTGAAGGAGATGGGGTCGCCGTCGGGAAAGCCCTTTAAAAAGCCAATGGCGATGGACATGAGGAACGAGCCCGCGGCAATAATGGCCAAGAAGCGCACGCTGTCGGCGTTCTTTTGGGCGAAATGGAAATAGCCGCGCGAGGTTGACTTGATTTCTATTTGCGAGGGCAGGGGTTTGCGCCTTGCGCTCGCGATGGCGGCATATTGCGCGAGCGTTGCCGCCGCGAATATGAGGCAATGGACCATGCGCGGAATGAACGAAAGTACATACAGAATCGTTTCGCTGGCAATCATGGCGCCAAGCACGATGATAATGGCGGTGGTGCATGAGGCGCCACGGCAACGGCGAAGCCAATAGAACATGCATATCCACGCCGACGCGGTTACGACGGTTGACGCCGCCATGCGCGCTAGGGCGGCGTCGGGCGCATTTGCTTCGATAAGCGCGACTGCGACGATTCCTGCCGCCTCAAGTGCGATGCATGCGTATGTGGTGCGGTAAATGACGCGTTTTGGGATGATTTTATCGGTAAGGCCGAGCACGACCATGATAATGAGAAGGGGAACGAGCGAAATGAACGAAGCGCCATCGGTGTAAATGCCTGCATCGGTTCCCATGTAACTTCCGTATGCGCCTACAATCATGCCGGTACGTGAGAGCATGAGCCCTATCGAAGTCGGCAGAAGCGTAGTAAGCAGCTCCTTCGTAATTTCTGTGCCAGCAATTCCTTCATGTTGCTTGGCATCGTTCGCCGATTTGCCCTGATTCACGATACCCCCTTCTGTCCCCTTTGTATCATGCGCGGCGCACCCTTATGCGCCCTTGGGCTTCAAACAGGCCAATTATAGTCCGATTTTTGTACCCTATAAATGCCCTCAAAGAGGGTATAGGGGCATTTTGGATCCAGGCAAGATGGGTTCCAGAGAGTTGTATTCCATTTCGACGGAATGAAAGCACGAACGTAAGGGGGTCGCTCATGAGCGATACAGAGGGGACGGCTCAGGTGCCAGAAAGCGAGGATGCCTCACAGAATGCTGCCGACGAGATTGGCGGGAGCGCAGGGCCGCAGTCTGGCGAGGGCGGGTTTGGCGATGCGGGCGAGGCTCAGGGCGCGTCGCCTGTCGATCGTACGCCTGAAGAAGAGTTCTTGGCGCACATGCTTGC
The DNA here is from genome assembly GCA_934661005.1 of uncultured Slackia sp. Classification (GTDB taxonomy): domain Bacteria; phylum Actinomycetota; class Coriobacteriia; order Coriobacteriales; family Eggerthellaceae; genus Slackia. The sequence goes on along the minus strand of CAKUIK010000013.1, from coordinate 3,432 downwards.
TGCGACGGGGGCGAAGAATTTGAAGGAAGCGGGGCTCTATGACCCCGAGCAGGAAGCCGAGCAGGAAGCGCTCGCCGAGGAGGAGCTTTCTCCTGAAGAGCGCCAGGCGAAAGCCGAACACGATGCGCTCGCCGCCGCATTCGCTATGATTCGTGAACGCTCAAACGAAGGCAAACTTACAACGCCTGGTACGTGGGCGGCGGCAGGAATCGTTCCCGATCATTTGATTCCGGTTGATTTTTCCGATTTGGCGTTTGATGAAATCATCGCTGCGCAGGCCGCTTCGGCCGAAGCGAAAAAGGCCGTCGAGGCTGCGGCGCAAGCGGCCGCTGCGAGTGAGGGCGCGCCAAGTGCGGAAGGCGTCGACGCCGCTCTCGGCGGGGAAGCGAGCGATTCACCCGCCGAAGACGCTTCCTTGGGTTCCGAGGCCGAATTGGATGCCGACGATGCCGAAGGCATTGCCGGCTTCGAGGTCGAAGCTCCTGCGTGGGAGCTCGACGACATCAAGGTGCTCGAGGGGAAGCAGACGTACCTCTATTCGAGCGACCATATGACTGATACCTATGCGCATTGGGCGTTTCTCGCGGAAGAGGGCGATGACGCTCTGACGCTTGTCGACAACGCGCGCGAGGAGTCGCGCCTGTATCCACGCCCTATGCTCGCGACATCGCTTTCAAGCAAACCCTACCATTGGAGCGCGGAGCAAATCGAGCAAGCCTGGCAAGCCGTGCAAGAGTCGGGCGCGTATCCCGATATCAAAACGTGCGAAGCGAGCAACGGCGAGCGGTATTTCTATTCGACCGACTATTTGTCCGATGCCCAGGCTAAGGCTTTGGCGGAGTGGTATTCGGTCGAGCGATATATGAGCGTGTAGGGCAAGCGCGTTTTCGAGAAAACGCGAATTGGCTATTGCGCGCGGCCGACGCGCGTGGGAGATAAGACATGAGCGGCGCGTGCGGCGCGTCGAAGAGGGGGAATAATGAGACCGGAAGACATGCTTGGCGGAGCGCCTGTTGGCAAGCCCTATATTCGCACGAGGGACGTATTCCAAACCGACAACGATAATGGCGTTGAGGGCTATTCCGATGAGGCCCTGGCGCTTGTGGCCGATACGTCGAAAACCGGCGTGCCCGAGAACGTGAATGCCGTCGGCATGGCTGGTTCGGCCAAGCATGGCACCATTGCCGTGCAGCTGTTTGCGCGTGTGAATCCCGAAACGCACGTTATTGAGCAGGCGGGCTATCGCGCGCATGGCTGCTTGGCCATGATCGCTTCCGCGTGCGCGGCGGTGTATTGGATGGAGGGCAAGACGATCGAAGAGGTCGCTGCCGTTTCTGCCGACCTTTTGGCCCAGGCGCGCGGCGTCGTTCCTCGCGACAAGTCGTATACGGCCCGCTATGCTGCGTGCGCGGTTCGCGGGGTATGCGGCGATTTCTTCGTTCGTCAGGGTGCCACGTTTGAAGATATGCTCGCGCGACCGCATGCCTGCGACGATGCGTCGCTCGATTGCGTGCTGTGCGAGAACTGCTCGCTGCGAAACTCCATGGTCGATTTGGAAATCGCGTCGCGCCTTCGCGCGGCGAAGGAGGCGTAAGCGTCATGAGCGCGCAGACGGGAAAAATGCAGGTCGAGGGGCGGCGTGTGTATTTGGACAACGCTGCAACCACGCGCGTTTCAAATGCGGCATTCGAAGCCATGGAGCCGTTTTTGCGCGGCTCGTTCGGCAATCCTTCTGCGTTGTATGCGGAGGCGCGCGAAGCCCGTGTTGCGGTTGAGCAGGCTCGCGAGGAAATCGCGTCGCTTATTGGCGCCGCGCCGCATGAAGTCTATTTCACGTCATGCGGCACTGAATCGGATAATTGGGCCATAAAGGGAAGCATGCGCGCGCAGGCGAAAGCGAAAGGTCGCAAGGGCCGCTTTGTGACTTCAGCGTTCGAACACCCCGCCGTATTGAACAGCGCGCGTGCGCTTGCGGGCGAAGGCTTCGATGTCGCATATGCGAGTGTGGCCGATGGTGGCATGGTCGATGCGTCGTCGTTTGCTGAAGCACTTGGCTGCCAGGCCGATTTGGCGTCTGTCATGCTCGCCAATAATGAAGTAGGCACGATTCAGCCCGTCGCACGCTTGAGCGAAGTCGCGCATGGCGTGGGTGCTCGTTTTCATTGCGATGCCGTGCAGGCGTTCGCTCATATTCCCGTGAATGTGGGCGATTTGGGCGTGGACTACCTGAGCGTTTCGGGCCATAAGTTCCACGCGCCTAAAGGCGTCGGCTTTCTGTACGTGCGCGAAGGCGCCCCCCTGGAGCCTTTCATGGATGGTGGCCACCAGGAAGGCGCGATGCGCGGCGGTACTGAAAACGTCGCCGGCATTGTCGCTATGGCGGCTGCGGCGCGGGAAGCGTGCGAGAACATGGCGAGTGATGCTGCGCGCATTGCGGCGTTGCGCGACGAGCTTGAGCGGGGTATTGCGGAAGAAATCGCCGATACGTGCGTAAATGGCGAAGCGCCGCGCGTACCGGGCACGTTGAATGTGTCATTTGCGGGCGTCGATTCTGCCTCGCTCGTCGAATTGCTCGATGAACGAGGCGTATGCGCGGCCGGCGGAAGCGCGTGTTCGAGCCACGAAGGCGAGCCATCGCATGTGCTTGTCGCTATGGGTTTGCCGTCTGAGCGCACTCAGAGTGCCTTGCGATTCTCGCTTTCCAATGAAACCACCGAAGGCGACATTGCCTATACGATTCGGGCGCTGAAGGCGTGTTGTGAACAGTTGCAGCCTTTTGCGCTGCTCGATTTTTCGAGCTTCTAACGTGAGCTTTGGGTTTGCCGAATTGAGGTTGTAGGGCCTGGGACGCTTGGTCCGAATCACCGAAGACGAAATCGCCTACACGGTTGGCGCGCTGAAGGTTTTTCCGAAGATCTGCTGAAGGTCTGCTGCGAGCGATTGCAGTCTTTCCCACGGGTTTGACCCTTCGAGCCTCTCGTTTGTTTGATTTGCCTTGTTTGAAGGCGTGCGGGCCGCTCAGATTGATTAGGATCCGTGTGAGTACTCGGTTTGAACGGAAGTCCTGCGCTCGCGTGAATGCTCATGCGATGGCGCTGGTCGCTTTGCCGTTGCGATAGGCATACCCTGACCTGAGGCGTTTTGGCGCTCGCGGAAACGTTACTGTATCCAATTTGGGAAGCAGCCCGAAGTCAGCATCTTCCTCATAACTCGCGATGAACTGCTTCGCTGTTTCGTTGTTGGGCGGTTAGGGGTTGGGTGTAATTGCGAATAGCCGCGTTTTTGACCATGCTGTATGGGGGGGGTGCGGACGAATAGTTGGACCGTTTGGTCCGGTCAGGAGTCCGTATGTACGGCCAAGACTCAAAGGACGAAGCCCTCCGCATGCTGAGGCTCACCGGCGACGTCGAGAAGACCGCCAGGATGTCCGGC
>CAKUIK010000012.1 GCA_934661005.1 uncultured Slackia sp. | reverse complement strand
CTATGGTATTGGTCTGCTCGCTGGCCCGGTTATCGGCGCCATCGCCGCGAAGGCTAAGTCTTCCAAGACCATCATGGGCTGCTTCGTGCTCGCCATCGTGGTTCTGGGCGCCTTCATCGTTCTGCCGCAGGATCCCGGCATGTCCATCATGGCTTCTTGCCTGGTCGTCGTGTTCGGCTTCGCTACCTACGGCGCTTTCTCCATCGGCTCCTCGCCGCTCTCCGAGCTCGGCATTCCGATGCGAATCTTCGGCACCGCCGCTGGCATCCTTTCCGTTATCGGCTTCCTGCCTGACGTGTTCATTCACACCTGGTACGGCTCGCTGATCGACGCTTCCGGCGTCGCAGCCTTCAACCAGATCTTCGGCTTCGAGATCATGTTCGCCGTCCTTGGCATCCTCTTCCTGGTCATGTGCATCCGTGCTACCAAGAAGCACGCTGCCTCTCAGGCCAAGTAACTTTCAAGCACTTTAGCGGCCGGCCCGCATAACGCCGACCGGCCGCACAGGTCCCTTAATACCAGCGAATCCGCTGGCCTCGTGGAGAGGCGACGCCAAACGCCTCTCCACCTTCCCAAGTCATCAAGAAAGGATTGAACATGGAAAACAAAGTCGATCCGCAGCTGCTTATGAACGATCAGATGAAAGCCGTCCTCCAGAAGTCGGCCGAGCTTGCCGGCGACGCCTTCGTCACCGACGTGGGATTCGCCGAGATGCGCGAGAACTACGTGCGCGAGCGCCGCTTCTGGAACGAGGGCGGTCCGGTTATGGCCAAGACCGTCGAGCGTACGTTCGAGGGTCCCATGGGCGAATTCATGGCTCGCTACTATTACCCCGTCGAAGCCGAGAAGCTTCCCGTGATCGAGTTCATTCACGGCGGCGGTTTTGTTGTGGGCAGCCCCGACACCCACGATCGCGTGTGCCGCATTCTCGCCGAGAAAACGGGTGCGGTTGTCGTGAGCGTCGACTACCACCTGTCTCCTGAGTCGAAGTATCCCACCAACATTCAGGAGTGCGTGATGGTCGCCAAGCACCTGCACGAGCATGGTGCTGAAGAAGGCATCGACGGCGACGACCTTTCGTTCGCTGGCGACTCGGGCGGCGCAGTGCTTTCGATGGCATCGAATTTGTGGCTGCGCGACGAAGAGGGCGACAACTCCTTCGTGAAGAGCCTGCTTCTGTATTACGGCTTCTATGGCCTTGAGGATTCCATGTCGCAGCGCCTGTACGGTTGGGATATCGACGGCATGCGCAAGGAAGACCTCATCTACTACAACGAGTGCTGGCTCAACGACCTTGCTGCCGAAACCAAGGCACCGTACGTGGACATGTTCCACAACGACCTTACGACGAGCATGCCCGTGTGCTACATCGCCGCTGCCGGCCTTGACCCGCTGCGTGACGATTCCGAGCTTTTGCATCGCGTTCTCGACACCAACGGCGTGCGCAACCAGCACGAAGTGTTCGAAGGCGTGCTGCATGCATTCGTTCACTACTCCCGAATGCTCGATGAGGCTATTGAGTGCATCGAACATTCCGCTGAATTCTGGAAGACCCGCCATCAGGCGTAGCTTCAATAGGGCAGATGCCCACCCAATCCTGTCATATTCCGGCAAGGCCGGATGTGAGTGCAACCAATAAGGAGGTTCTCAATGGATTTCAATCTGACCGACGAACAAGAGCTCATCGTGGCGTCCTACCGCGACTACATGGAGAGCGAGAACTGGGAGACCTACTTCCACGAGTGCGATGAGAAGCACGAGTACCCGCTGCGCTGGGCCCAGGGCCTTTGCGAAATGGGCTTCGACCGCATCATGCTCGATGAGGAGCACGGTGGCCTCGGCCTCGAGCAGCCCATCACCACGCTGATGGCTATCTACGAGGTTCTCGGCCAGTACGGTGCCCCGACCTACGTTCTGTACTTGCTCACCGGTTACAACACCATCGTCCGCGAGGGCACTCAGGAGCAGATCGATGCTTGCCTGAAGTACCTGGGCACGGGCGAGCAGGTTGTGAACTCCGCTTGCACCGAGCCGGGCGCCGGCTCTGACGTTTCTGGCCTTGTGACCACCTACAAGCGCGAGAACGGCAAGATCTACCTCAACGGCACCAAGACCTTCATCACCTCTTCCAAGGGTGTTAAGTATCTCATCATCATGTGCCGCGACGCTGACAACCCGGACGTCATCTCCGAGTTCTTCGTCGACATGTCCAAGCCGGGCATCTCGCTGTCCCCGCTCACCAAGCTGGGCCTGCGTATGGACTCCTGCTGCGAGGTCTACCTCGACAACGTCGAGATGGAGGAGAAGGACTTCTTCGGCAAAGAGGGCAACGGCTTCAACCGCGGCGTCGCTGACTTCAACTTCGAGCGCTGGCTCGTTGCTGCATGCGACTACGGCACGGCTATCTCTGCTTTCGAGGACGCTGCCAAGCATGCTTGGGCTCGCGTTGCCTTCGGCAAGCCGGTCGCTCGCTTCCAGCTGAACTCCCTGAAGTTCTGCCACATGGCCATCAAGCTCGACTCCATGCGCAACATGCTCTACGAAGCTGCTTGGAACGCCGACACCAACCTCGGCGGCGACGTCGACGCTGGCCAGGCTGCAATGTGCAAGTACTTCTGCGCCAACGCTTCCTTCGAGGTCGTTGACGACGCTATGCAGGTCATGGGCGGCATAGCTGTTGCTTCCGAGCACCGCATCAACCGCATCTGGCGCGACCTGCGTGTCGACCGCGTCTCCGGCGGCACCGACGAGATGATGATTCTCACCGCTTCCAAGAACGCTATCAAGGCGTATCGCCAGTAATTCGCATCGTAAGGCCCCGTCGTGGGCGGGGCAACGAAGCGTTTGCTAATAACGTGAGGCGCATGCCGCCTCGCATTTGGGGAAATCTCAATGGGTGCGCCGTGTGAGGGCGCGGCGTACCCTGAGAAACGAGAAAGGACCAGCAATATGGCTGCCATTCCTACCGAAAAACCGAGCTTTGGTGTTCTCGACGACGTCAAAATCGTCTTCGCTGCAATGGAGGAAGCTATTCCTCGCGCTTGCAACATCATGGCTGACTGGGGTGCCGATGTTACGTGGCTCGAGAACACGGGCTACGGCGACACCGTTCGCGATGCTAAGAACGCTGCTCAGGCCGAGCGTCGTAACTGCCGCTCCGTCGCTCTGAACCAGTTCACCCCCGAGGGCAAAGAAGTTCTGTTGAAGATGCTCAAGGACACCGACATCTTCTTCGAGTCCTCCAAGGGCGGCACGTGGGATCGCAAGGGCTTCACCGATGAGGATATGTGGGCCGTTAACCCCAAGCTCATCATCGTCCACTGCTCCGGCTACGGTAAATTCGGCGACCCCGACCGCGTCAAGCGTCCTGCCTACGACGGCACCGTTGGCCCCTACGCTGGCCTTACCTGCCAGAACGGCACCGCTGAGCAGCCGATGATTTCCATGCCGTACTCCGGTGACTACATCAACTCCTACCTGCTCATTGCTGCCTCCCTGGCTGCTCTGCGCAAGGCTGACCGCACCGGCAAGGGCGAGAGCATTGACTGGGCTATGTACGAGGGCATCATGTACATGAGCCAGTACTACCTGGTCGACTTCCTCAACGAGGGCATCAAGTGGCCTCGCGCTGGCGCTCGCAACGTCAACCTCTGCGGTATTGGCGTTTACAAGTGCAAGGACGGCTTCATCGCTTTGAACCTGTTCGGCATCCGCCAGAACAAGTGGATCATCGAAGAGCTCGGCCTGGGCGAGCACTGGGGCACCCCCGAGCTGCCCGAGGACACCGCTTCCCTGTGGCTGTCCATGCCTATCGCCGAAGAGTTCGAGAAGCGCCTTGAGGCTTGGCTGCTCGAGCATGACAAGCTGGAGCTCGAAGCTATTTTGGCTGACCATGCTATCGCCGCTCAGAGCGTCTACGAATTCGAAGACATGGTTGCCGACAAGCACATGGCTGCCCGTGGCAACTTCGTCGAGTGGGAGACCAAAGACGGCGCAACCTTCAAGGGCCTTTCTCCCATGCCTCGCTTCGAGCAGACCCCGGGCCAGATTTGGCGCCCGATGCCTGCCCAGGGTGGCGACACCATGGACGTCCTTACCAAGCTTGGCTACACCGCCGAGCAGGTGCAGGAGCTCGCTGAGAAGAACGTCGTCAAGATTGGCGAGAACTAAGCGGGATTTCGCGATTTCTATCGCGGCGTAATTGCTGATGTGGCCCGCATTCGTGCGGGCCACATTTTAAAACTGGGGATTTTTACCAGGAATTCGGGGGAAAGGTTTTAGCGCATGGCAACTATTGTGGGAAACCAGAATTTGGCTGACATGTGGGAATGGCTCGCCACTAACAGGGGGTCGCATACCTTCCTTGAATTTCATGGCAAAGATGGCTCGCAGCGCGATTTCACCTATGCCGAATTCAATGCATACATCAATCGCGTTGCGAATCTTCTTTGCTCGGTCGGCGTGACCGCCGGCCAGAATGTGGGCGTGCAGCTCTACAACAGCCCCGAGCACATCGCATGCTGCATGGCGTGCGCCAAGCTCGGCGCGGTGGCGGTGCCCATCAACATGCAGCACACGCTTGCCGAATGCGTGTATGTGTTCAAGAAGTGCGACATTTCGGTGGTTATCGCCGAGCCCGACTGCCAGTGCTACTACTGCGAAGGCGTGGAAAGTTGCATTGCTGGACCGCTTGGCGGTGAACCGTACCACGTGCCTACGTTGTTTATCGCGCACGCGGGCGACGAAGAGCTTTCTGGTGTTGCGCGCGACTTCGACGCGGAAGTTGCCGAGCAGGCAAGCGAGCTTTCGGTTTCTGCCTGCATCGACCCGCTCGATACGGCCATGATCATTTTCACCTCGGGCACCACGAGCGACCCGAAGGGTGTTGAACTTACCCACGCCAACATGCTCTATGGCGGCTACTACGGCGACTGGCAGTGCAACCTTTCGCCCGACGACCGCCTGCTCACGACCATGCCGGCGTTCCATTCCAATTTCCAAACCGCGGCGCTCATGCCCGTGCTCACCTGTGGCGCGACGCTCGTTTTCGTTGAGAAATACAGCGCGCATCGCTACTGGTCGCAGGTGCGCGAATTCGGCGCCACCGCGCTGCAGCTCGTTGCCATGATGGTGCGCACCCTTATGATGCAGCCCGTGGCGGAAGGCGAGCGCGACCACAACGTGAAGTCGGTGCAGTATTACCTGGCCATCGAGGAGTCTGAGAAAGACGAATTCGAGAATCGCTTCGGCGTGCGCCTGCAGAATTGCTACGGCCTTACCGAGTCGGTGTGCTGGGTCACGACCGACCTGCCGTATGGCGAGCGTCGTTGGCCGAGCGTGGGCCGCAGCGGCCTGGGCTACGACGTGCGAGTGGTCGATTCCGAGGGCAACGTGCTTCCTGCCGGCGAGGTGGGCGACATCGTCTTCCACGGCGAGATGGGCGTTTCCCTTATGAAGGGCTACTACAACGACGAGGCCGCCACGAATTCTTGCGTTGACTGCAAAGGCTGGATGCGCTCGGGCGACAAGGGCTATTTCGACGAGGGCGGTTGGATGTACTTCGTCGATCGCAAGTCCAACATGATCAAGCGCGCTGGCGAAAACATTTCTGCTTCTGAGGTTGAAGAGGTTCTCAATACATTCCCCGGTCTTGCCGAGGTGGCGGTCATCGGCGTCGATGACCCGGTTCGCGACCAGGCGGTGAAGGCGTTCCTCGTGTTCGAGCCGAACGTCGAGCCTAATGTGGAAGCCGTGCTTGAGCATTGCCGCCACAATCTGGCCCATTTCAAGGTTCCAACCATCGTAGAGGTGGTGGATGCATTGCCCCACACGAGCGTGGGGAAATGCGCGAAGAAGCTTTTGCATTAAACGGGTTTCTTCATATAGATCAGTTGTCTGCTGAAAGGGGAGGACATGGCTATTTCAACTGAGATCGTAGGTAAGACTTTCGGGCCCTTCGTGCGTGACTACACCTTCAAAGATTTGGAGATTTGCGCGCTCGGATGCGGTGCTGGCTGGGACGGTCGCGTTGACTTGGAATACGTCAACGAGCACGACGCGAAAAACCCCGACCTGAAGGTTCTCCCGATCTTCGCTGTGCCGCTGACCGTGAACGAGGAAATGACGACGACGCTCGACTACGGCTTCGACTATTCCGGTTCGCTGCACTACGGCATCGACGTGCATTTCCATGCGCCGTTCAAGATGTCTGACCATATTGAGACCTATGTGACCCAAGAGGCCATTTGGGACCGCGGCGAGGGTCGCGGCTCGCTCTCGAAGCAGGTGGGCAAGTCGTACTCCGCCGACGGCACGCATCTGTGCACCGTCGACACCTACGACTGCTGCATCTATGACGGTGGTTGGGGCGGCGAGCTTCCTCCGAAGGATGCTGTCGATTACCCCGATCGCGAGGCCGACTTCGCCTATGAGGAAACCTACGGCTACAACTGGCCGCTCGTGTACCGCATGATGGGCGACTGGCATCAGCAGCACATCGACTGGTCCTACACCGAGCAGACCGGTCTTGAGCGCCCGATTGCTCACGGCGTGAGCAGCGCCGGCGTTGCAATGCGTCACGTGATTTCCCTGCTGTTCCCGGGTCATCCCGAGGCCATGACGCGCTTCAAGTGCCGCTTCACTTCCCCTGTTCTGCCTGGCGTTCGCCTGCGCACCGTGGTGTGGAAGACGGCCGAGGGCGAGGCAAGGTTCCGAATGGTCAACGCTGACGCTCCCGATTCGAAGCCGTTCCTCAACAATGGTATCGTTGAGTGGGACCCCGAGCGCGCATAGCATTCGTGCATGGCTTTTCTTGTGAGTGTGGGGCTCGCCGGAGCGATTCGGCGAGCCTTCTTATAAGCGATTACGTTTCAAAGGAGGAACTATGAGCGCTATTAAGAAAACGACTCAAGTTGTGAGTCCGCCTAAGAACGAAACCAATATGGCCTGCGAAAGCAGCGATATGGCTCGCGAAGAGATTCTGCACCAGGCGAGCCCCGATGTGCGCACGCAGCGCGCGTACGTTGAAGAACATGGCAAATGGTCGCCCGAGCGCGTTGCTCGATACGTGAAGCGCAAGGCAAAAAAGACCATCGACGACGTTGCGATGACGCCGTTTCTGCGCAAGATCGCGATTTTCTCGAGTGGCGGTTCATTCTTGGACGGCTACGTGCTTTCGCTTATTGGCGTGGCCCTTACGCAAATCACGCCCATGTTCAGCCTCACCGCGTCCGAATCGGCCGCCATTGGCGCGTCGGTTATGCTGGGCATTCTGGTGGGCACCATTGCCGGCGGCTATCTGACCGATGCCATCGGCCGCAAGAAAATGTTCATAATCGACCTGGTTGCCATTGCCCTCTTCTCGATTCTGAGCGTTTTTTGCAGCAACCCGTGGGAGCTTGTCGCGGCGCGCTTCTTCATCGGCGTGTTCGTAGGCGCCGACTATCCCATTGCGACGTCGCTTATCGCCGAGTTCACGCCGAAGAAATACCGCAGCATTTCAATGGGCGCGGTGTCGGCGGCGTGGTATTTGGGCGCCACGGTGGCCGCGTTCGTGGGCTATTTCCTGTATACCGTGCCTGACGGCTGGAAGTGGATGCTCGGTTCGGCGGTTATTCCTTGCATTATTCTGCTGGTTGGCCGTCACGATATTCCTGAATCGCCCATGTGGCTCGCGAAGAAGGGTCGCAAGGAAGAGGCCGACGAAATCGTGCACCGCGTGTTCGGCGAAGACGTCGAGCTCGAGGATGAAGAAGAGCAGCCGAAGACCTCGCTGCGCATGCTGCTGCATTCCGGCTACATGAAGCGCATGGTGTTCATGGGCGTGTTCATTCTGTGCCAGGTGGTGCCGATGTACGCCATTTACACGTTCGGCCCCGACATTATGACCGCGTTCGGCTTGGGCGAGGGCCAGGAATCGATTCTGGGCGAGAGCGTCGTGAGCCTGTTCTTCCTGATTGGTTCTATTCCTGCGATGTTCTGGCTGAATTCCATGGGACGTCGCAAGCTGCTGCTCATCAGCCTGGTGTTCATGGGCGCGGGCCTTACCATTCTTGGCGTGTGGCCCACGGCGCCGATTTTCGTTGTGATTCTTGCGTTCGGCATGTACGCGTTCTTCAGCGGCGGCCCGGGCATTCTGCAGTGGCTCTATCCCAACGAGCTGTTTCCGACCGAGGTTCGCGCTTCGGCCGTAGGCATCGCCATTGGCTTCTCGCGCATTGGCACCATTGTGTCGACGTATGGCACGCCGCTGTTCTTGGCTGCGTTTGGCGTTGGCCCCACGATGCTCGTGGCGGCGGTGCTCGTGGGCATTTGCCTGGTTATGTCGTGGTTCATCGCGCCCGAGACCAAGGGCAAGTCGCTCGCCGAGACGAGCGCGCTTGAGGGAATCGATTCGGTTTACAAGGCACGTTAATTCATGGACAAAGTGTTTTCGAACCCGGACGTGTATTGCGTTCGGGTTCCTTTCGTTAATTTAGGTTCGGGCGAGTCGAATTGCTACATCGTGCGCGACGGCGGCGACTGCTTGGTGGTTGATCCGGGCGCGGCGAACGAGACGGGCATGCGCCGCGTGCGTGGCGCGCTCTATGAGCTGGGCGTGACGCCGGGGGAGTGCGAGGTGTTTCTGACGCACACGCATTTCGACCACGCCGAGGCGGCGCGGGTGGTGTTTCCCGAGGGCACGTGCGTGTACGTGTCCGAGGTGGGCTTCGAGGAACGTAGCCCCATTCGCGCCGAGGCAGCGCGCGAGCTGTTCGCGCAGCGTATGCTGAAGATGGGCGCGACGCCGGCCGATGCCGAGGAGTATTCGCGCAACGATTACGAGCCCACGTTTTTGTCGGCGGGCGCGTTCGACTATCGCTTCGTGCGCGAGGGCGACGAGGTGCATGTGGGGCGCTATGTGTTTGACGTGGTCGAGGTACCTGGGCATACACTCGATTTGGTGTGCTTGGTGGGTCGCGACGGCGCGCCGTCGTTTACGGGCGACGAAGTGATTTTCGGCACCACGCCGAGCGTCGATGCGCCGTTCGATGGCGAAGATGCGCTTGCGCTGTATATGGAAGGGCTTGGCCTGAGCGGCGACGGCCCGCAGAGGCTTGCGCTGTGGCGCTCCGACGGCAAGCGCGTGTTCGGTGCGAGCGGCATGCAGTCGGAGCGCTTCGGCGAGAAGCGCTTCTTCGGCTCGGGCGGGCGGCAGCTGCATGGCCCGCGAGGCGCGCGTGTGCAGGAACCCGACGAGCTGCAGCTTGGCAGGGTTGATGCTCGCGTGCGGGTGGCCGATGGCGCGGCTGGTACGGGGGTGCATGAGCACGACGAGCCCGAGGTGCGCGAGCATGATGATTCTCGGCCGCATGGCGTCAATGGCGAGTGGCTTCAGCACGTGCATTGGACGCTTCCCGGGCATGGCGAGGGATTCGGCGGACAAACGCTGCGTTCGCGCGCGGCCGATATCGTGGCGCGCAAGCTGCGCCATTGCGACCGCATGATCGCGACCGTGCGCGAGTGCCCCGGTATTTGCGGGGAAGAGCTGGCGCGGCGTTCGCTTACGCAGAAAGACGAGGCCGCTTGGCGTGCGGCGCCTTCGATTTCGCGGTATTACTCGATGCTCGAGGCGTTCGTTGGCGCGCGCTACTTGGAAAACCAAGGCAAGCTGCGCCGCGAAGAAGTCGACGGCACCTGGCGATTCTACGCGTGCTAGTGGTTTGGGACCTGGAGCCTGCTAAATGCTGCGAGCATTTAGCAGGTGCAGGCGGCAGGTTCCTTAGCGCGTTTCTGAATAGTGGGCCATCTGGTCTTTCACGTAGCCGATGAGCTCGCTTTTCTTGTGCATCTGGGTTTTCTCGTACAAATGGCGAATATGCGCTCGCACGGTATGCGGCGAAATCACGAGCTTGTCGGCGACGTTGTCGACGGCATAGCCTTGCACGAGCAGCTCGAGCACCTCTTGCTCGCGCGGCGAAAGGCCGAATTCCTTGGCCGTTTCTTCACATGCGCGCATGAGCGCCTCAACGCCTACCTCAACAGGCTTCGAGGTGAGTTCTTCCATATAGCGCCCTTGCGACATGAAGGGAATGAGCAGTGCTGCGACCAGGCACAAAAAGCCCGCGGCAATAAGATCGACGAGCGTGGACGCCTCAAGCCCTGCGCCTTCGATGCTCAATGCCATAACGTCGCCCGCCAAAACGCCCAGGCGAAACAGGCCCAGGCTCACGCCAATCGCGATGGCCGATGATGCGCCGCCTTTCTGCGCGACCACCACGAAATAGGTCATGAGCAGCATCTCGAACGAGGAATACACGAACGCCGTAAAGAAAAATGCGAAGGCGAACGCTCCCGGAATTTCATGAAGTCCAAGGAAGAGGGCAAACGCCACAATCACCATGACGAGCAGCCACGGAATGATATAGAACGGGTTGTCGTGCTTCGAAAGCACGCCTGCCGCAACGGCGACGGCGACGATGGCGACCATTCCTGAAACTACGCCATACCCGTAGCCCCATTCGCCGCCAATCAGGTCGTTAGACGGAATAATTGCCAGCAAGAAGAAGCACGCCAGGCTCACGATGCCCGAAACGGCGCTCACGATGGCGATGTTTCGGTCGGCGCGCTTGCGCACGGCCTGCGGTTTTAGCACCGTCGTCTTGAACTGCGCGCCTTCATGGACCAAAGTGAGGCCCGAAACGAGCGGCAGCGCGGCGACGAATGCGGGTGCCAGCATTCCCGGAAGCAGCATGGTGGCCAAAAACGATGCGACGACGACCGACCCAATGGCCACGACGGCCGCCGTGGAGGTGCCGTTGAATTCCAGCGAAGAAAGGCGTTCGCCCCACAAAAGGAAGAAAAACGACTCGACGGCGCCAAGCGCGGCGGGCGCAATGTACATTTGCAACGGGCCGCCCAAAAGCGAGATTCCGAACGAGAACAAAAGTGAAAGCGCGCACAGGGCCACGGGGGCAATAACGTAGAGCGGGCCGCTGGAGCTAAGGTGTTTTTTGTTGCGGAGCATGGCGGCGCATGCGAGCAGAACGATCACGCTCGAAAGCAAATAGACGAGCCACGCGCAGGTGATTTCATCGGACAAAAGCGCCGTAAACGGAAATGACGTGGGCGCAAACCAGAAGCATAGATGCCATGCGAAAAGCGGCGCGAATCCGAGAAACGGACGCGTCTCGTCAATGCGGGCCACGATGGCCTCGCGATTCATTCCAGCCACAAAATCCCCGCTGTTCCCCATTGCGATTTCTTGCGATAGTGCGGAAAACCCGCCTTGTTGGCGCGAGCGAAGCATGCATGACTTGGATGTGTCGAGCGCATGCCGCCATAAAGCGCGTCTTACGTGCAATTCACTGTAACACAGACATAGTCAATTCGTGACTATTCCAATAATTAGCCTCTTTCGCCGATGCCTGGAACTGGGAAAACGTCGATATTGACCTTAGCAAACGAAGCGAACGTGCCATATGGGCCGGCCAACGGTTTACGTCGGGATTACCGGCGTTTTCCAAGCGAAAAACCGACTTGTTTGGAGGGGGACGAATGCGCGCTGGTCGCGAATCGAACTCGAACTTCTTGAATAGAAGGCGGGGGCGATGGCGATTCGGCCGCGTGCTCATTTTCCGTATGCGCTTCATGAGGAAAGCGCGCGTCGATAGGCGCGCCCACATGCCCGAAAGGAATTCAGCATGGAACTCGAAATGACGAAACCGACCTTTGGCCCCTTGAGCGGCGTCAAAGTTGTCTATCAGGCTGTTGAGGTCGCTGCCCCTACGGCAGCGGCGATGATGGCCGACTGGGGTGCCGACGTAATTTGGTTGGAAAACACCTATTACGGCGACACCATGCGCGACACCATGTTCATTAAAGAACAGGCCCGCCGCAACCAGCGCAGCGTTTCTATGAACCCCTTCAGCGAAGAAGGCCGCGAAGTTTTCTTCCGTCTGATCAAAGATGCCGATATCTTCATCCAGGCGGGCAAGGGCCCTACCTATGAGCGCAAGGGCCTTGGCGACGAGGTGCTGTGGGAGGTAAACCCCAAGCTCACGATCGTGCATGTGTCGGGCTTCGGCCAGTACGGCTCTGAAGACCGCATTTATCGCCCGGCGTACGATCACATGATTCAGGCGTTCGGCGGCTACATGTCCCAGAACGGCACGGTCGACAAGCCGTTCGCCGGAAGCCCCATTCCTGGCGACTACTTCACCGCGGTGAACACCGTGGGCGCGGCGCTCGCCGGCGTTATTCACGCCCGCGAGACCGGCCAGGGCGAAAGCGTTGACGTAGCCATGTTCGAAATCATGGCGCGCATGGGCTTCTATTACAACATCAACTACCTCAACGCGGGCATCACGTATGCGCGCCCGGCAGATCGCAGCCAAGATTTGTGCGGCATCGGTACCTTCGCTGCGGCCGACGGCGATATTGCCATTGTGCTGTACGGCGCCAAGGAAAACCATTGGATGCTCGAGCACATCGGCCTTGGCCACCTTTGGGGTACCGAAGATATTCCGGAAGGCACGACCGCGCTGTGGCTCACCAACCCGCATGCTGAAGAAATTCAGAAGCATATTGAGGATTGGGTCGCCGACAAGACGCTCGACGAGCTCGAAGCGCTGCTCGCGGAAGCGAACATTCCCGCGAACCGCGTGTTCACCATCGCCGATATGGTCGAAGACGACCACTACCAGGCACGCAATTGCTTCATCGAATGGGAAAACCGCGAGGGCAAGACCGTCAAGGGCTTCAAGCCGGTCCCCGAATTCAAGCGCAATCCCGGCAAGGTGTGGCGCCCCATGCCCGAGCTCGGCTACGACACGAAGGTCGTGCTTGCCGAAGCTGGCTATTCCGAAGAGGAAATCGCCCAGCTCGTCGAGAACGGCACCGTGCGCTTGGGCTAAATCTCGACCGCGTGGGATATGTCACGCGTGTGCATGAACGCCGGCGCGTCCGGCATGGCTGGGCGGATGGGCGCAACGCCGCCGCCCGGCCCTTAATTAGAGTGCTCAGCCAAACGAAAGGCTTTCGCACATATACACAAAAGGAGGAATCATCATGGCAATCGATGCATCCGTCGTCGGTAAGAAGTTCGGACCCTTCAAGTTCGACTACAACATGGAGAAGCTCAATCTCTTCGCCGTTGGCTGCAACTGCGGCCACGACATGAAGGCGGGCGAGGAGTACTACAACGAGTACCTTCCCGGCGGTTTGAAGGTTCTGCCGATCTTCGGTGCTATGCCTTTGGTTTGCGGCGAAGTCACCAACACCGTTGACTACGGCGCCGACCTGCGCGGCACGCTGCACTGGGGCATCGACTTGAAGGTGAAGAGCGATATGAATCGCCTCGCCAAGAAGTCGGGCACCTTGTCCACCGACGTTACCGTGGTTGGCATGTGGGACCGTGGCCCGGGCAAGGGCCTGCTGTGCCAGGAGCACTCCGACACCTATGACGACGACGGCTCGCTGGTTTGCGAGTGCGAGACCTGGGACTGCCTGATTTATGACGGCGGTTGGGGCGGCGAGAAGCCTCCCGCGGACATCGTCGAGATGCCCGACCGCGAGCCCGACTTCGAAATGAGCGAGACCATTTCCATGAACGCCGGCCTCGCGTTCCGTCTCACCGGCATGCTGCATCCGCTGCATGTTGACTGGCCGACCGCCAAGGCTGCCGGCTTCCCGATTCCGTTCTACTTCGGCCTGGGTTATGGCGGCATTGCCATGCGCCACATGATCGACACCTTCATGCCGGGCGAGCCCGAGCGCCTCACCCGCTTCAAGGTTCGCATGTGCGCGCCCGTCATGCCTGGCGCCACCGTCACCACGCAAATGTGGAAGATGGACGACGGCACGGTTCGCTTCCGTCTGATCGACGCTCACGCGACCACCGCGAAGCCGTATTTGAACTGGGGCATTATGGAGTACAAGAACTAGTTGGCGTA
Organism: uncultured Slackia sp.; assembly: GCA_934661005.1. GTDB lineage: Bacteria > Actinomycetota > Coriobacteriia > Coriobacteriales > Eggerthellaceae > Slackia. Next base: position 38,547 of record CAKUIK010000012.1, on the reverse strand, counting down.
ACTCTTTTACTCCAGCCAAAGCGCGTGCGCGGTTTTTCGTACCTTTCTACGCGCACGCGCCCCTCGTTGTTGATCGCTCCGGCTGCTGGCCAGTCCACGCAACGGCCGGCACCATGGGGAGGGGCGTTTGACATACCACGCATGAGGAGGGAGCGGTTAAGGCCGCTCCCTCCTCGTTTTTTTGTTGTGGGGCGTGTGGCGCGGGCACCTGTTACATGCTCGCAGCGTTTAGCAGGTTTTCGTCCTTCGAAGCTTGTGAAATTCCCGCGAAGTGAGGGGAACGTCTGATATACTGCAACGGTTGCAATTACCCAGGGCCTTGTTTCCACGCACCACCTGCATGGATTCGCGGCATTGGGCGAATGAAAGTAAGCGGCTCGCAACAGCCGCGCGATGGCACGTTCGCGTGTCAAGAAAGGTGGAGCAATGACTGCAACCACTCGTTCCATTGACAAAGAGACTGTCAAGGCACTCATCGCTGAGTACGGCAAGGGCGAAGGCGATTCCGGTTCCGCTGAGGTTCAGGTCGCCATTATGACGCACCGCATCAAGCACCTCACCGAGCACCTCAAGGAGCACAAGAAGGACAACCACACCCGTCGTGGCCTTATGCAGCTCATCGGTAAGCGTCGCCGTCTGCTCAAGTACATCAAGGATCGCGACATCGAGAACTACCGCGCTCTCATCAAGAAGCTCGGCATTCGCGACAACATCTAAGTCTTGCATGAAGCCCGCTTCGGCGGGCTTTTGCAGTATATAGCGGTCGGGCAGGGCAGGGGCCCCGCTTGCTCGCGAGGGGCATGAAGAGCATGCCTCCGAAGAAGAAGAGAAAGAAGAACTTTCTACATGGAAAAGATCGTCGAGAGCTTCGAGCTGTACGGCAAGAGCTACCGCCTGGAAACCGGCGAGCTCGCCAAGCAGGCCACCGGCGCCGTGCTCGTCACGCAGGGCGAAACCACGTGCCTGGTCACCGCCGTTGTCTCCAAAGAGCAGAAGGACTACGACTTCTTCCCGCTGACCGTCGACTTCATCGAGAAGATGTACGCCGTCGGCCGCATTCCGGGCGGCTACCTCAAGCGCGAGGCCAAGCCTTCCGACAAGGGCACCCTTACCGCCCGCATGATCGACCGTCCCATTCGCCCCGGCTTCGCCGACGGCTTCAAGCAGGAAGTCCACATCGTGGCTACCACGCTTGCGTGCGACGGTCAGAACCCGCCCGATTGCATTTGCGTGGGCGGCGCCTCTGCCGCGCTTCTGTGCGGCGGCACCCCGTTCGACGGCCCGGCCGCCTGCGTGCGCATCGCCCGCAACGCCGAGACCGGCGAGTTCATCGTGAACCCCACCTACGCCGAGCAGGAAATAAGCGACCTCGAGCTTACCATCGCTGGCACCAAAGACTACATCTCTATGGTCGAAGCCGGCGCTCAGGAAGTTTCTGAGGAAGATATGCTCGCCGCCATGGAGTTTGGCCAGCAGGCCATCGCCGCTTTCTGCGAGAAGCAGGCGGAGTTCTTGGCCAAGGTCGCTCCCGAGCCCAAGGAATATCCCGTTCATGTGCCCGACGCCTCTATCGCCGAGCGCGTCGACGCCCACTACGACGAGATGAGCGCAGCCCTGCACGATGCCGACAAGCTTTCGCGCATCGCCAAGGTTGAGGCTCTGAAGTCGTCCATCAAGGAAAACGACTTCACCGAGGAAGAGCGCGCCGCATGGGGCAGCGACATCGCCGCCGCCTGCAAGGCTCTCGAGAAGCATGCCATGCGCCGCATGGTCATCGAATCGGGCGAGCGTGCCGACGGCCGCGTCGCCGACGAGATTCGCCCGCTCTACATTCGTCCTGGCTACCTGCCCCGCGTGCATGGTTCGGGCCTGTTCCAGCGCGGCCAAACCCAGGCGCTCTCCATTTGCACCTTGGGTCTGCTCAACGAAGCCCAGCGCCTCGACACCATCGACCCGCAGGAATCCAAGCGCTACATGCACCAGTACAACTTCCCGCCGTACTGCACGGGCGAAACGGGCCGCATGGGCGCTCCCAAGCGCCGCGAAATCGGCCACGGCGCCCTCGCCGAGCGCGCGCTTCTGCCAGTGCTGCCCAGCGAAGACGAGTTCCCCTACGCCATTCGCGTGGTGAGCGAGATCATGGAATCGAACGGTTCCTCTTCGATGGCTTCCACCTGCGGTTCCACCTTGGCGCTTATGGACGCGGGCGTGCCTATCAAGGCTCCCGTTTCCGGCATCGCCATGGGCCTTATTAAGGAAGGCGACGACGTCGTCATTCTTTCCGACATCCAGGGCCTGGAAGACTTCCTGGGCGACATGGACTTCAAAGTCACGGGCACCGAGAAGGGCATCACCGCCCTTCAGATGGACAACAAGGCCAAGGGCCTGTCCACCGAGATTCTCGGCCGCGCGCTGAAGCAGGCCAAGGCTGGCCGCCACTTCATTCTGCAGGCCATGCTTGCCGAAATCGCTGCGCCCCGCGAAGAGCTGCGCGACACTGCGCCGCGCATCGATACCATTCACATCGCGGTCGACAAGATTCGCGAGGTCATTGGCAAGGGCGGCGAAACCATTCGCGGCATCCAAGATTCCACGGGTGCTTCGATTGAAATCCAGGAAGACGGCACCGTGCACATCGCGTCCGTCGATCAGGAAGCCGGCAAGGCTGCTCGCGCTGCCATCGAGGCCATCGTGAAGGTCCCCGAAGTGGGCGAAGTGTACGAAGGCCCCGTGGTTGGCATTCAGAGCTTCGGCGCGTTCATCAAGCTCACGCCTTCCAAGGACGGCCTGCTGCACATCTCCCGCATGGCCAACGGTCGCGTCGGCCAGGTCGAGGACGTGCTTTCCATGGGCGACATGGTGAAGGTCCAGGTTATCGAGATCGATCCGAAGTCGGGCAAAATCTCGCTCGACCGCTTGGAGAAGCCCGATGCTCCTGAAGGTTCTGCCCCGGCGCCCCGCCACGAGCGCGGCGACCGCGAAGATCGCGGCGAGCGTCGCGACCGCGGCGAGAAAACCGACCATCGTCCGGGTCGTTCCAACCGCGAAGCCAATGAGCATCGCACCCCGCGTCGTCGCCACTAAGCGCCGCCGCACACGTCAATAATCGGGGTTTGTGGGCTTCGGCTTCACAAACCCCGCATAAACCGGCCCCGCTTGGCACCTCTTTCGCGAGGTCGGCTTGAAAAGTGGGGGAGCAGGAGATATCATGTTCCCTCGCATGTTTTGAATTCGTAGTAAAACACGTTAAGGAGTTTTCTAAATGGCAGTCAAGATTCGCCTCGCCCGCCATGGCGCAAAAAAGCATCCTGTCTACCGCGTCGTCGTGGCCGATGGCCGCTGCACCCGCGATGGTCGTTACATCGAGCAGGTTGGCCGTTACAACCCCAACACCGATCCCTCTGAGATCACCCTCGACCTCGAGAAGGTTGCCGACTGGATGGCCAAGGGCGCTCAGCCTACCGACACCGTTGCTCGCCTGATCGATACGGTCAAGAAGGCTCAGTAGTCATGGCCGAGACTTCATCCGGCATCGTCGAGTTGGTGCGCGGCATCGTCGAGCCTCTCGTCGATGACGTAGACGCTGTGGAAGTAACTTCCACCTTTGCCAACGACGGCTGCGAGCTCGTGGAGATTCGCGTGGCCGCAGACGACGCTGGCAAGGTGATTGGCCGTCAGGGGCGCGTAATCAAGTCGATTCGCGTGCTCGCCCGTGCTGCTGCATGTGGCAACGGCAACGCCGTGGAAGTCGAACTCGTCGAAGGGTAGCGTATATGTCGCGTCGTTGGGCCGATGTGGCCGAACTCGTCGCAACGCAAGGCTTGAAGGGAAGGCTCACCGTACGCCCGGTACGGGGCCTTCCTTTTCTTTTATCTGAAGGCCTTCGCGTTCACTTTGTGCCGCCCACGATTGATGGGCCGCGCGAGGCAAAAGTAAAAGAGGCAACGCATGCCGGCGGCCACGATTGGCTCGTGGCGTTTTCTGGCGTGAAAAACCTCGATACCGCCGAAAAGCTCGTGGGAAGCCACGTGATTGTCGAGCGCGCCGATTTGCCGGAAGGCTTTGAGCAAGGCGCTTCGCATGCCACCGAGCGCATCGTGGGCTTTGAGGTGGAAGATGAAACCAAGGGGTATGTGGGCGAAATCGTGGAAGTGCGCGAGATGCCGACGCAGTACCTCATTGTGGTGGAAACCGAAGAGGGCGAGCAGGTGCTCATTCCCTTCGTGGAAGATTTCATTGTCGATATCGACGAAGCCGAAGGCGTGATCTACATGGATTTGCCGGCAGGCCTCGTTGATATGTCGGAAGCGGAAGAGGAGTAGTGCCGTGCGCATCGATACGCTTTCTACGTTTCCGCATATGTACGATTCGGTTATGGGCGAGTCGATCATGAAGCGCGCGCAGGCATCGGGCGCGCTCGATTTCCATGCGCACGACCTGCGCGATTGGACGCACAATCGCCATCGCACCACCGACGACGACCCGTACGGCGGCGGCCAGGGCCTGGTGATGAAGTGCGAGCCCATCTTCGAGGCGTACGACGATATCGTCGCGCAGGGCGCAGCACCCTACACCATCTTCCTCACGCCCTGCGGCGAGCCGTTTGACCAGGGCGTTGCCACCGAGCTTTCCGAGAAAGACCGCTTGCTGTTCATTTGCGGGCATTACGAGGGCATCGACGAGCGCGCCTACACGCTCGCCGACAAGTGCATTTCGCTGGGCGATTACGTGCTTACTTCGGGCGAGCTCGCGTCCATGGTGGTCATCGACGCCGTGGTGCGCCTTCTTCCGGGCGTGCTGGGCGACGAGGGCAGCTCCATCGACGAGAGCTTCTACGACGGTCTGCTCGAATACCCGCAGTATACGCGCCCCGCGAATTTCCGCGGCATGGAGGTTCCCAGCGTGCTTTTGTCGGGCGACCATGGCAAAGTTGATGCGTGGCGCCGCCAACAATCGCTCATTCGCACGGCGCGCTTGCGTCCCGATTTGTTGGAGAGTGCCAATGTGTCGCAAGCCGAGCGGGCTTTTTTGCTATCATTGCGCGATGGCACAATCGAAGGCGCCTAACGGGGCGCCTTTTTATTTGAGAGGATGCATGTTTCATGGCTTATGGCCAGCATGGCTCAAACGCCGGTGGGGGTTTGCGTAAAGCGCTCTCGTGGGTGTTCTACATCGTTTTCGTTATTGGTCTGGTGTGGCTGCTGCAAAACTTCGTGGTGTGCCCGTATACGATTCCTTCGGGCTCTATGGAAGACACCATCGAGGTGGGCGACAACGTGTGGTCCGAGAAAATCACCTATTACACGCATGAGCCGCAGGCTGGCGACATCGTGACGTTCGAAGACCCCGAAATCGCGGGTCGCACGCTCATCAAGCGTGTTATTGCCACCGGTGGCCAAACGGTCGACCTCATCGACGGCGTCGTGTACATCGATGGCGTGGCGCAAAACGAGCCCTATACTGAAGGCAAACCTTCCGAGCCGCTCAAAACTGCGGCGAATGTTTCTATAAGCTATCCCTATACCATTCCCGAAGGGTATCTTTGGGTAATGGGAGATAATCGAACCGATTCTGCGGATTCCCGTTATTTCGGACCCATCGACAGCAACACCGTCACTGGCCGCGCTGTCGCGATCTATTGGCCCCTCAACCATATAGGAGTGCTGTAAATGAGCAAAGCTCCCAGGCCCGAGGCGCCCACGTTCCAGGAAATCATCCTGCGACTGCAGCGCTACTGGGCAGACAACGGCTGCGTTGTTATGCAACCTTACGACAACGAAGTAGGCGCGGGCACGTTCCACACGGCCACCACGCTGCGCTCGCTGGGCCCCGACGCCTGGCGTTCGTGCTATGTGCAGCCGTGCCGCCGTCCGGCCGACGGCCGCTATGGCGAAAACCCGAACCGCATGCAGCACTACTACCAATTCCAGGTGCTCATGAAGCCTTCGCCCGACAACATTCAAGATTTGTATCTGGGCAGCTTGGAAGCCATTGGCATCACGGTTGCCGAGCATGACGTGCGCTTCGTCGAAGACGACTGGGAATCGCCTACGCTGGGCGCCTGGGGCCTTGGCTGGGAAGTGTGGATCGATGGCATGGAAGTGACGCAGTTCACCTACTTCCAGCAGGTCGGCGGCTTCGAGTGCGATCCCGTTCCCTCTGAGGTCACCTATGGCTTGGAGCGTTTGGCCATGTACGTGCAGGGCGTCGACTCGGTGTACGACATCGTGTGGAGCCGCGGCGACGACGGCCTCGAGTTCACTTACGGCGACGTGTTCTTGGAAAACGAGCGCGAGTTCTCGGCGTACAACTTCGAGGTTGCCGACACCGACATGCTGTTCGGCGAATTCGACCGCTACGAAGCCGAGTGCAACCGCGTGCTGGCCGCCGGCCTGCCGCTTCCCGCGTATGACTACGTGCTGAAGTGCTCGCACGCCTTCAACTTGCTCGACGCGCGCGGTGTGATTTCGGCCACGGAGCGCATGGGCTACATTCTGCGCGTGCGCACCATTGCCAAGGCATGCTGCGCAAGCTATTTGGAACACGTGGTTGGCGTGAAGCCGGCCGAGGAAGGCGAGGAGGCGTAAATCATGGCGAATCAGACGTTGACGTTTGAAATCGGCACCGAAGAGCTGCCCGCTTTCGCTCTGCATGCCGCAACCGAAAAGCTCGGCGGCATGTTCGCCGACGCGCTCGATGGCGCGGGCATTCCCCATGGCGAGATTTCGGTGTACTCCACGCCGCGCCGCCTTATCGTGAGCGCGCTCGCCGTGCCCGAGGCCACCGAGGCTTTGACCGAGACTTTCCGCGGCCCTGCTGCGAAAATCGCGTTCGATGCCGACGGCAACCCCACGAAGGCTGCCCTGGGCTTCGCTCGCGGCAAGGGCGTCGATGCAAGCGCCCTTGAGCGCCGCGACGAGAACGGCGTCGAGTACGTGTACGCCGTGAAATCGACCCCGTCGGTGCAGGTGGTCACGCTTCTGCCGGAAATTCTGCAGAATCTCATCACCTCCATTTATTGGCCGCGTTCGCAGCGCTGGGGCTCGCGCCACGAGCACTTCAGCCGTCCCGTTCGCTGGCTGTTCGCCATGCACGGCGACGCGGTGGTTCCCGTTGAGTTCGCGGGCCTTACCGCTGGCAATACCACCTGCGGCCATCGCTTCCTGGCGCCCGGCCCGTGGGAGGTCGCTTCGGCCGACGCGCTTATCGACGTGCTTCGCGAGCACAATGTGGTGCCTACCGAGGCCGAGCGCGAGGCTTCCATTCGCGAGCAGGTCGCGGCCATCGAAGAGAAGACGGGCCTTGTGGCCGAGCTTCCCGCGAAGACCATGGCCGAGGTCGTGAACCTCGCCGAGTTCCCCACGGTTATGGTGGGCGAGTTCGACGAGCTGTTCTTGGCGGTTCCCAAGGAAATCACCGTTGACGCCATGCTCGTGCACCAGCGTTATTTCCCGCTGTTCAACGCCGATGGCTCGCTTGCGAACAAGTTCCTCATCACCTCGAACGGCGATCCGAAGTTCGAAGCGAACATTGTCGATGGCAACCAGCGCGTCGTTGCCGCTCGCCTTTACGACGCGAAGTTCTTCTATGACGAAGACCTCAAGCGCCCGCTTGAAGATTACGTTGAGCGCCTCGATACCGTGGTGTTCCAGGAAAAGCTTGGCACCACGCGCGCCAAGACCGACCGCATTGTGGCGCTCGCCAAGGCCATTGCCGCCGACGCCGGTGCAACGGGCCAGGAAGCCGCCGACGCCGAGCGCGCCGCCTATTTGGCGAAGGCCGACCTGGTGACGGGCGCGGTCGTGGAATTCACGAGCGTGCAGGGCATCATGGGCAGCTACTACGCCAAGGCCGCCGGTGAGACCGACGCCGTGGCGCGCGCCATTGCCGACCACTACCGCCCGCGTTTCTCGGGCGACGATGTGCCGGCCGAGCGCGTTGGCTGCATTGTGGCAATCGCCGACAAGCTCGACACCATTTGCGGTTTGTTCGCCATTGGCCAGGGCCCCACGGGCTCTTCCGACCCGTTCGCGTTGCGCCGCAGCGCATTGGGCATTGTGACCATGCTGCTTTCCGACAAGGGCCTCGACATTTCGCTCGGTGCCGCCATTGACGTGGCGCTTGCGAGCTATGCAGCTCAGGGCATCGAATTCGACGCCGCCGCCGTTCGCGCCGACGTGGTCGATTTCTTCATCACGCGTACGAAGGTCATGGCGAAAGACGAGGGCGCTGCCCCCGACGCCATCGACGCCGTGCTTGCCGTGAGCGTTGAAGAGCCTGTCGTGTTCATGCAGCGCGTGCGCGCGCTGGTGGCTGCCCGCGAGCAGCAGGCCGAGACGTTCGACGATCTGGCCACCGCGTATGCTCGTGCGAACAACCTTCGCGACGAGAAGCTGGGCACGAACGTTGACGAATCGCTGCTCGGTGCCGAGGAGCGTGCGGTGCTCGATGCGGTTGTTGCCGCTGAAGGCAAGGTTGCCGAGCATCTCGCCGACAACGATTACGCTGCCGCTTTGGCCGAGCTCGCGAATTTGCGTGCTCCCATCGACGCGTTCTTCGACGGCGTTATGGTCATGGACGAGAACGAGGCTATTCGCGAGAATCGCCTGCGCCTGCTCAACCGTTTCGTCGCCGTGTTCAAAGACGTCGCCGACTTCGGCAAAATGGCCAAGAAATAATGCTTGACTGAAAGGGCCTGCGAAAGTGGGCCCTTTTGCTGTATTGGACCTCGTCGAGGCCTGCCGCCTCGCGCAGGGCGCCATCGGACCACAGCGAGCTACCGTTCGCCTTTGGCTCACTATGCGATCGCTTGGCGGTGTTTCATTTTTGAGTGAAGCGCAGAAATGAACACCGACGGTCCGCTCGCGCCCTGCGCGAGGCGGCAGGCCTCTCGTCTTCTGTATTTGCGACAGAAAGGGGACATGCATGGCATCGAATGAAGGATTTATTGGAGTGAACAACGACACGCCGTTTCCCACGATTCATATTGTGAGCGACTCGCTCGGCGCGACGGCTCACTCGCTTGCCCGCGCGGCAGCGGGGCAGTTCGGCTATCCCGACCCGTATATCGAGACGCTGCCGAAAGCGCGCAACTTCACCGACATCGCGAATTTCCTCGCCAAGCACCAAGAGATGCATCGCTCTCTTGGCAAACCCGACGACTTGGTGGTGTTCTACACGCTCGTCGACGACGAGCTGCGTCATTTGCTGCAGGCGTTTTGCGACGAGCGCGGCATGCATGGCGTCGACTTGATGGGCGCACCTATCAAATCGCTCGAAGCGGCGTCGGGCATGACGGCAAGTCGCGACCCGGGCCTCGTGCGCGCCGTTGACGATCACTATTTCCGCCGCATTGCCGCCATGGAGTTCACGGTGGAGCACGACGACGGTCGCAACCCGCAAGATTTGCCTGACGCCGATATCGTGCTTTTGGGCGTTTCGCGCTCGAGCAAAACGCCTATTTCCATCTATATGGGCATGGAGGGCTATAAGGTCGCCAATGTGCCGCTCGCGCTTGGTACTGAGCCGCCGAAAGAGATTTACGACTGCGACCCGTCGCGCATCTTCGGCCTTATGACGACCCCCGATGTGCTTGTGGGCATTCGCCAGCGTCGCTTGGGCGGTTCTGGGCGCATCGCTTCCATGGTCGCTGCGAGTTACGCCGAGCCCGAAATGGTCTATCAAGACCTTGAAGAGGCTCGCGCTCTCATGCGAAAACTTGGATGTATTGTGATTAGAACCGACAATAAAGCCGTCGAAGAAACCGCTCAGGAGATATTACGGTACTTCGAGCTGGCTCACCCTCTTCAAAAAAGCGCGATTGAGTGATAATTACACGGTGCAGTACTTTTTAGACTTCATATGTTAGGAGAAGACATTGACTGCAGACGTTAAGCGTGTCTACGCGTTCGGCAAGGACGCTGAGGGCAACAACGTTACTGAAGGCAACAAGGATATGAAGAATATCCTTGGCGGCAAGGGCGCGAACCTCGCCGAAATGGCCCTCATCGGCCTGCCTGTGCCTCCGGGCTTTACCATCACCTGCCAGACCTGCATGGAATATGCAAACGCAAATAACACGTGGCCCGAAGGCGCGCTTGACACCATTCAAGAGTATCGCCTCGACCTCGAGAAGCGTATCGGCAAGCGCATTGGCGACGCTGAGGACCCGCTGCTCGTTTCTGTTCGTTCCGGCGCCCCCATGTCGATGCCCGGCATGATGGACACGGTTCTGAACCTCGGCCTCAACGACGAGTCGGTGCATGGCCTTATCAAGCACACCGACAACGCCCGCTTCTCGTGGGACAGCTACCGCCGTTTCATCCAGATGTTCTCGAACGTGGTTATGGGCCTCGACGGCGACCTGTTCGAAAATGCCATTACCGCCAAGAAATTGGCTCGTGGCGTGAAGAGCGACACTGAACTTTCCGCTGACGACCTGCAGGAACTCGTTGCTGAGTTCAAGCAGATCTTTGCTCAGAATGTTTCTGCCGAAGAGCATCCCGAGCTCGTCGTCGACGGCGCGGTCGCTTTCCCGCAGAATCCCGACGTTCAGCTGAAGCTGGCCATCGAGGCCGTGTTCGGCAGCTGGAACAACCCGCGCGCGGTGCTCTACCGCAAGCAGAACAAGATTGCCGACGACTTGGGCACCGCCGTTAACGTGCAGTGCATGGTGTTCGGCAACAAGGGCGAGACTTCCGCTACCGGCGTTGCGTTCACCCGCAACCCCGCAAACGGCGCGAAGGAATTCTACGGCGACTACCTGGTCAACGCCCAGGGCGAAGACGTTGTCGCGGGCATTCGTAACACGAGCCCCATTGCCGAGCTGAAGCATGTCGACGGCCTGCAGGAAGCCGGCAAGGAGCTCGAGGGTGTGTTCACCATTCTCGAGAACCACTATCGCGATATGTGCGACATCGAATTCACTATCGAGCAGGGCAAGCTGTGGATGCTGCAGACCCGCGTGGGCAAGCGTACCGCTGCCGCTGCGCTGCACATCGCCATCGAGATGGAAAAAGAAGGCCTCATCACCAAGGAAGAGGCTGTGTGCCGCGTCGACCCCGCTCAGCTCGACCAGCTGCTGCACCCGCAGTTCGACAAGAACGCCAACTACGACGTGCTCGCTCGTGGCCTGAACGCTTCGCCGGGTGCTGCTGTGGGTGGTGCCGTGTTCTCGGCTGCCGACGCTGTGAAGGCTGCCGAAGAGGGCAAGAAGTGCGTGCTCGTTCGCTGGGAGACCACTCCCGACGACCTCGCTGGCATGATTGCCGCCGAGGGCATTCTTACGAGCCATGGCGGCAAGACCAGCCATGCTGCCGTTATCGCCCGTGGCATGGGCGCTCCGTGCGTCTGCGGCGTTGAACAGCTCAAGATTGACGCCGAGAAGAAGGAAGCCGCGCTCACCGGCACCGATATCGTGATTCACGAGGGCGACATGATTTCGCTCGACGGTACCACCGGCATCGTTGTTCTGGGCGCTGTCGACCTGGTTATGCCTGAGCTCACCGGCGACCTCGACACCATTCTCGAGTGGGCTGACGAGTATCGCCGCCTGGGCGTTCGCGCCAACGCCGACAACCCGGCTGACGCGCAGCTTTCCCGCGACTTCGGCGCCGAGGGCATTGGCCTCGACCGCACCGAGCACATGTTCCTGGGCGAGCGCAAGCAGATCATTCAGACCTTCATCCTGAACGAGGACGAGGAGGTTCGCAAGGAAGCCGTCGAGCAACTCTTCGAGGCCCAGACGGGTGACTTCTACGGCATGTTCAAGGCCATGGACGGCCTGCCGGTTATCGTTCGTCTGCTCGATCCGCCTCTGCATGAGTTCCTCGAGAGCCCGCGTGCCCTCGATGTGGAAATCGCTCGCATGGAGGCCACCGGCGCCGACGCCAAGGAAATCGCCGCGAAGCGCGAGCTCATGGACAAGATCGACTCTATGGCTGAGCAGAACCCGATGCTGGGCCTGCGCGGCTGCCGTTTGGGCATCGTGTATCCCATCCTTCCCGAGATGCAGGTGCGCGCTATTGCGTCCGCTGCTGCCAAGCTCAAGAAGGAAGGCCTCGATCCCAAGCCCGAGATCATGATTCCGCTGGTTTCCACGGTGAAGGAGCTCGACAAGATGCGCGGCGTCGCCGAGCGCGTTATTGCCGAGGTTGCCGAGGAGCAGGGCGTTGAGCTCGAGCTTCCCATTGGCACCATGATCGAGCTGCCCCGCGCTGCTGTGACCGCTGACGAAATCGCCACCAAGGCCGACTTCTTCAGCTTCGGCACCAACGACCTCACCCAGACGACGTTCGGCTTTAGCCGCGACGACGTTGAGGCTGAGTTCATTCCGCAGTACCTCGCCGAGAAGCTGCTGCCTTACAACCCGTTCGCGACCGTCGACCCGGGCGTTGCCAAGCTCGTGAAGATGGGCGTTGAGCTGGGCCACGAGGGCAATCCCGACTTGGTATGCGGCGTGTGCGGCGAGCACGGCGGCGACCCCGACTCGGTGAAGACCTTCCACAAGATTGGTCTCGACTACGTTTCGTGCAGCCCCTACCGCGTGCCGCTGGCTCGCCTGGCTGCCGCTCAGGCCGCTATCGCCGACAAGCAGTAATTCTAGGTCGATTCTCCTGACATCTCTTCAAGAGGCTCAAGGGCGCTCTCCTTCGGGAGGGCGCCCTTTTATGTATCCCTCTGTTTCGCGTTTGCCCCGGCCACTTCGCGTAGACCGCGACGGGCTACCGTTCGCTTCGCTCACTATGCGCCCGTCTGGCGGCGTTCCGCATTGGCATGAAGGGCGAATATGAACGCCGACGGTCTACGCGAAGCGCCCGGGGCAAACGCGAAACTACATGAGATTGCAGGTTCGTGCACGCCTTCAGCGGGCCTTCTAGGACCGTCTGCGCTCAAACTTGTCCTTTATTTCAAAGTTAAGCGCAGCCAGGTGAGCGCATAGCGAGCGAAGCGAGCGGTAGCGAACCGTGGCCTGGGAGGGTCCGCCGAAGGCGTGCGCGAACGGTGGGATGCACATTTGCGCACGAAAAAGGCCGCTCCGAAGAGCGGCCTTTTTCGTGCGCATCAATAGCTTCTGCAGCCTACATGCCGATGAGGGCTTGCAGCGAGGTGAGGAAGTTCGTCATATTGCGGTAGCAAATGAACAGCGTAACCACGATGATGATGACGCCGGCGATGTTGGCGAAGGCGTGGTTCTTGAACTTGCCCAGGTCTTTGCCGTTGGCGCAGAAGATGACGAAGAATGCCATGATGGGCAGCAGAATCGCGTTTGCGGCCTGCGCGACAAGGATGAGCTGCGTCGGGCTCTTGCCCCAAGCGATTGCCATGCAGCAGCCGCATACAAGGACGATGGCCCAAACGATCTTGAACTTTGCGTCCTTCAGGCCCTTGCCCCAGCCGAGCACGCCATTCACGGCGTAAGCGGCGGAAAGGGGAGCGGTGATGGCTGAGGAGAAGCCTGCAGCCAGAAGGCCAAGGCCGATCATCCACGTAGACCAGTCGCCCAGAAGCGGGGTGAGGGCGAGAGCCATGACCTGGCCGTTAATCTTCGCGCTTGCGATCTGGTCGCCCGCGGCGGTCGTGATGCCGGCGACGGTAGCGCCGTCAACTTCCCAGGTCGTCCACAGCGGGTGCAGGTTTGCGGCGGCGCAGACCAGAATAGCCATGGAAATGATGCCGCCCAAGGCAATGGAGAGCACGGCGTCGAAGCGGGCGTCGGAAATCTGCTCGGGATCCTTCCAGCGCTCGGCTGCGGAAGAGGCATGCAGGAACAGGTTGTACGGTACGATGGTGGTGCCGATGAGGCCGATGGCGGTCATCAGGCCGGTAGAGTTGTTCGTGGGCAAATGCGGCGTGAACATGCCAGAGATTATGGCGCCCCAATCGGGGTTGGAAGCAAATGCAGTGACCAAGAACACCACGCCCATGAACACGACGATGGCCGTGAGCACTTTCTCGATGAGGTTGTAGTGGCCGATGAACATCACGATGGCTGCCAGCAGGCCCACGATAACGACGATGGCGCCCATGGGAATGCCGGGCGCGACGGCCTGAATGCCCAGAATGCCGCCGGTGATATTGCCGGTTTCATAGGCGACGTTGCCAATAAAGATGGCGATAATGACGATCGCGATGGCAAGGCCCTTCAGCACAGGGTTGGGAATGCGGTCGCGGATGTTCTCGCCCAGGCCCTTCTGGCTGGCGATGCCGACACGGGCAGCCATTTCCTGGAAGATGATGGTGGCGACGGTGGCGAACACGAGGGCCCACAGCATGGTGTAGCCGACGCTCGCGCCAGAAACGGTGCACGTGGTAACCGTGCCGGGGCCGACGAAGCCCGCGGCCACGAGAGCACCCGGGCCAACGTTCTTGAGCTTTTCGATAACTTTGCTCATGGCGTTCCTTTCTTTTCGGGCTTCGGCCTTGCGCGCGCCCCGTCGTGGCGGGCGGTGCGAGCGCAAAACCGAATAATGTAACTTGACTATTATGATGGTACTCAACGCTTTAGCGCATTAGAGTGGCAGTGGAAGAGTTTAACATGTCGGTAACTGGCACATGCCGAAATAATGACATGGATAAGCATGTATAAGATAGAGTGCGGAAATTATTCAGCATGAATAGATTGTCGCGATTCCTGCCAGTTCGATAGGTTGTTTGCGTTATCCAGAAGCGCAATGGGATTCAGTGTAAAGCGGTTCTGGATAACGCGATAGCGCTTCTTTTATTGGGCGCAACAAGGTTTGAGCTCCACGCCGGCCTGTGTGAGGGCCGCGCGAATCTTTTTGGCAAATTCGAGCGCATGCACGTTGTCGCCGTGGATGCAAATGGTGTCAGCGGCAACCTCGATGGTGCTGCCGTCCGCGGCTTCGATTGCGCCTTCTTGAACCGCGCGCACGACGCGAGCTACGGCGAAATCTTCATCGGCGATTACGGCATTTTCCTGCCTGCGCGGCACGAGCGTGCCGTCGGGCAGGTAGTTGCGGTCGGCGAAGAATTCCTGGGCGGTGACAAGGCCGGCCGCGCGCCCCGCTTCGATGAGCTTTCCGCCCGCGAGGCCGACAAGCACGAGTGTGGGATCGAAATCGTGCACGGCGGCGGCGATTGCTTCGGCGAGAGCGGCATCTTTCGCGGCACGATTATAGAGCTGCCCGTGCGGCTTCACGTGCGCGAGCGTGGCGCCTTCCGCTTTGCAGAAGCCCGCGAGCGCCGAGATTTGATACAGCACGAACGCATAGGCTTCGTCGGGGGAAAGCGCCATGTCGCGGCGGCCGAAGCCCTGCAAGTCGGGGTATCCTGGGTGCGCGCCGATTGAGGTTTTGGCGGCGGCCGCGGCCGCCACGGTGCGGCGCATGACGCACGGGTCGCCCGCGTGCATGCCGCATGCGACGTTCACGCTCGTGACCAAAGGAATTACCTGGTCGTCAAGGCCAAGGGAATAGCGGCCGAAGCTTTCGCCCAAATCGCTGTTCAAATCTACGCGTGCCATGAAGGGGTCCTTTCGGGTGTGTGGCGGTTCTTGGAGAAGGCGCCGCCTGCTGCGCTGGAACTCGTTAAACGCTACGGGCATTTAACGGGTTCGAAGCCTTAGAACTTCAGGGAAATGTTCTTCGTGTCGGTGATGAGCATGCAACCTGGCGCGTGGGTGATGGCAAATTTCGGCTTCACGTTCATGACGACCGACTGCGGGGTGACGCCGCACGGCCAGAATACGGGCACTTCGCCTTCGTGAATGTCGACCGCATCGCCGAAATCGGGCTTGGCGATATCGTCGATGCCAATAACGCTGGGGTCGCCGATATGAATCGGGGCGCCGTGGACCTTCGGAATGGCGCCCGAGATTTGCACGGCCTGCACCACCTGGCTATACGGAATGGGACGCATGCTCACGACCATGTTGCCGGACATTTTGCCTGCTGGCTCGCACGCGATGTTCGTGATGTACATGCTCACGTTGCGGCCTTGCGTGTTGTGGCGCATCTCGATGCCGGCTTCGATAAGCTCGCTTTCGAAGCTGAACGAGCAGCCAATAAGGAACGCGACCAAGTCGTCGCGCCACAGATCCTCGACGCTCGTGGGGTCGTCGACCATCACGCCGTCGCGGTACACGCGGTAGCGCGGGAAGTCGTTGGCGATGTCGCAGTCGGCGCTGCTGGTATGGAAGAAGCGGTCGCCCACTTCCGATACCTCAAGAATCGGGCAGGGCTTGGGGTTGCGCATCGCGAACAGCAGGAAGTCGTAGGCGTCTTCCTTTGGCAGCACGATGAGGTTGCCTTGCGCATAGCCTGGGCACAAACCGCTCGTGGGGCCGCTGAAGCGTCCTTCGCGAATGAGGTGGCGCATTTCGCGCGGGGTGATGTTTGCGGGAATGTCGGAAATGCTGAGCTGCTCTTGTGCCATGGTGCTTCCTCGCGATCTTTCTACCGCTTTGTCGGGTGCGGCGCCCGCCACTTCATACGCCGTGGCCGCGTTCTGTATGCTTCGCGCGGCGTTCGGCCAATGCCGTATACCGCGCGAAGAGCACTGGTTGTTCGCCGAGGCTCGCCTTCCGGGTCGCCCTGGTCTCTTTCGTCGTTTATTCCACCGGTGGCATGGTGGGCTCGCCCGCGTGGTCGTTCGGCTCGATGCAGGGCATTTCCAGCGTGAGCCTGCCTCGCGCGTTGGCGCGCACGTTGCGATAGTAATCACGCTCGGCCACGAGCAGGCGCTGCGCCTCGATGACCGAAACGGGCTTGAATTGCACGTATTGCTTGGTCGCGCGCTGTACGAGCAGCGGAATGTCGACGCTCGCGACGGTGGCGATTTTCGCGTAGCCACCTGTTGTTTGTCGGTCGGCGAGCATCACGATGGGCGTGCCTTGCGCGGGAATCTGAATCGAACCCAGCGCAATGCCGTCGGAAATGATGTCGGAACCGCGGCTCGATTCAATTTGTGGGCCATCGAGGCGGCACCCCATGCGGTCGGTTTGCGCGCTTACCTGGTAGCGTTCTTTATAGAACGTGTCGATGCCGCGGCTCGTGAACAGGTCGCTTTGCGGGCCGGGCACCACGCGAATTTCTTGCGTGAGATACTCGAAATGGTAGAACGGGTCGTTGCGGTAGTGGTTGGGGCCGAAATCGTAGTAGGGGTTCGGCGTGGTGTCGTGGAAATTCACCACGTCGCCGAACGCGAAGCGCCGGCCCTCGAAGCCGCCCAGGCCGCATTTCAGGTTGGTGGAGGCGCTGCCCATGACGCGAGGCACGTCCACGCCGCCGTTGGCGATGGCGAGGTATCCGTATACGCCGCGTTCGGCGGCCGGCATGGAAAGGCGCTGGCCGGCGCGCACCACGAACGCCTGGTACATGGGCGCGCGGTCTTCATCGAGGCGTGGATTGAAGTCGGCGCCCGTAATGGCGACGACGGCATCGTTTTCGAATTCGAGTGTGGGGCCCGCGAAGGCGAATTCGATGGCCGGTGCATTCGCGGCGTTGCCTACGAGCAAGTTGCCCAGCGCGAACGCGCGGCGGTCCATGACGCCCGACGGCGAAAAGCCGCTCGCGGCGTATCCCATGCGCCCGCGGTCTTGCACGGTAGTAAGAAGACCCGGCACGCATACGGTGAACTTCGCCATTTATTTCGCCTCCTTCACGCGATATTCGTAGGTTCCAGCTTGCAGTGCGGCCTCGATGGCCGCGTATTCGACGGGGGAAATTGCCTCGAACTTGATGGAATCGCCCGCGGCGTACAGAAACGCCGGCTCGCGCTCCGCGTCGTAGGGGCGCAACGGGCTGCGGCCGATAATTTGCCATCCGCCGGGCGAGGGCAAGGGGTAGATGCCCGTTTGTGCGCCGCCAATGCCCACGGCGCCGGCTTCGATGCGAACGCGCGGCACTTCGAGGCGCGGCGTTTCAAGGTCGGGGTTCAGGCCGCTTAGATAGGCGAATCCAGGCAGGAAGCCCAGCATCGCGATAAGGTAGGTGGGCTCGGTGTGCAGGCGCACCACTTCTTCGGGGGTGATGTCGTGGAATTGCGCAACGTGTTCGAGGTCGGGGCCGAATTCGCCGCCGTAGCACACGGGAATCACGATGGTTTTTCCGGCCGCGGCGCCTTCGGCGGAAAGCCCGTCGAGGTTGGCGTGCACGGCCGAAACCAGCTCTTCGTAAGAAATGATCTCGGGGTTGTATGCGACCATGATGGTGCAAAATGTGGGAACGATGTCTTCGATACCCGCAATGCCTGCCGCCTCAATGCGCGCGGCGGCGCTGCGTACAAGGGCGCTTGCCTCGGGCGAGATGGCGTTGGCAACAACGATATTGATGGCGGAATCTCCGCACACGCTGATTTGGTAAGGGCGCATAGGTGCACTCCCTCTGGTTTTGCTTGAACGTTCGGCGAAAATGCGCGGCGTGGCGTGCCGCGTCGTAAAATACTTCGTATACTTTAGCGCACGATAGTACGAAGTTGACGCGAAGAGTTCGTTATTTACAATTTGGCAATCGCAAGTGGCGCGAATGCATGCGAAACTTACGACATTGGCTCGTTCCCGCCGCGCGCGTTTTCGGCTCGGCTGGGTTTTGCCATTGGGTGAATTGCTCGCAGTTCGTGCTGCCGCGTTTTCCGAATGAGGCACGCCAGTTAAGGCTGCTTGTTTCGAATATGAGAGATTGAAAGGCTGTTGTTCGTGGTTGGTCGCGGTTTATTCTTGGGTGTGTTCTTTATCGCCTATGCAATTCAGGCGATAACGGGTTTTGCCGGCAACATTATCGCGATGCCTGCGGGCATGGCGACTGTCGGCATGCAAGAGAGCGTTGCCATGCTCAACGCGACTGGCATGATCGGTTGCGGCCTAATTGCTATTCAAAACTGGAAACACATCAATTGGCGCGAGCTCGCGGTTATGCTCGCGGTTATGACGCCGTTTATGTTCGTGGGCATTTGGCTCGACACAGTGCTGCCGCTAGATATCTTGTCGAAGATTTACGGCGCCATTGTGGTGATCGTTGGCGTGCGCGGGTTGGTGCTCAAGCAGCAGCGCTTTATGCCGAAATGGCTGCTCGCTGTGCTGCTGGTGCTTGCGGGCTTCATTCAGGGCATGTTCGTTTCCGGCGGCGCCATTCTGGCGATTTACGCGCTCCAGCGCCTTCAGGATAAAGACCAGTTCCGCGCCACGCTCTCGTGCATCTGGATGGTGCTCAATTTCGTGTATGCCGCGCTGCAATTCGCGCAGGGGCACTACACGCCCGATTGCCTGGTTATGGTTGCCATTGCCATTCCGCTTCTGCTTGTGGCGACGTGGCTCGGAAACAAGCTGCAGAAGCGTATCAGCCAGGCAACGTTCATCAAGGTGACGTATGTGCTGCTCACGGTGATTGGTATTATTCTGCTTGTGAAATAAGCGCTGTTGCATGTAAGCGAACGCGAGTGAGTTCGGGCGAGTGCGGGCGAGTGCGACTTGACGCGAGCCTATTTTCGAGCGTCGGGCGAGGGCTGAGGTTTGCGGGGCGTTGTACGTGCTTGCTCGCGCGTTGCTTCAGTCCGTCCCGATAAGTTGACGCGTCTGCGCCGTCCAAGAAGGCGTTCATTGCAGGGCGAACATATAAGAGGAAGAGGCGTGCGCGGGTCGGCGTGCGGCCTCTTTTTGTTGTGCCTCTTTCAAGGGATGTGTGGGGGGGTTGCCGTTATGGCTGAGAAGACGAAAACGAAAAAAGAGGCGAAGTTTCGCCATGGAATGCTTGCTTTCGGCTTGCTCGCGGCGGTTATGTTCGGCTGTGTCGTGGGGCTGGGCACCGACCCGCAAATCCCCATGCTCATTGGTTGCGTGATTTCGGGCTTTATCGCGCTGTACCTGGGGTTTGACTGGGAAGAGATCCTCGACGCCATGAAGAAGGGCATCGACGATTCGATGGAAGCGTGCCTGATTCTTATTTGCATCGGCGTGATGGTTGCCGTGTGGATTCTGTCGGGCACGGTCCCTACGATGATTTATTACGGCCTTGAGGTGGTTACGCCGCAGCTGTTCTTGCCGGTGTGCTTCGTGGCGACGCTCGTGATTGGCATTGTCGTGGGCGCATGGGGCGCCGCCGGCACCATCGGCCTGGCGTTCATCGGCATCGCTGCAGCGCTCGATGTGCCGCTAGGTATGGCGGCAGGTGCCATTGTGGGCGCGGCGTATGTGAGCGAAATTGTATCGCCCCTGGTCGATGGCCCGAATTTGGCTGCCGCCATCGCCGAGGTCGACGTGTTTGCGCTGTGCAAGCGATTCCTTCCTTTAGTTATCGCCGTGTGTCTGGTGTGCGTGGGAATCTATGCCGCTATTGGCTTCGGTCTTGATGCGTCGGGCGATGTTGGCGCGTCTGTGGCATCGATCCTTTCTGGGCTGGAGAATTCCTTCAACATTGGCCCCGTGACGCTCATTCCGCTTGTGGTCATGGTCGTCTGCATCGCCTTCCAAGTGCCTGCGATTCCGTCGTTTTTGGCGGGCATCGCCGTTGGCACGATTGAAGCCGTGTTTTACCAGGGCGTCGACCCTTCGGCGCTCCTGGACGCCATGGTGAGGGGCGCCGAGTCGAATACGGGTGCGCAGTTTATTGACACGCTGCTTTCTACGGGCGGCATCAACGAGATGCTCGAGACTATTTCCATTATTTTGTTGGTCATGGCGTATGCGGGCATCATGCAGCATTGCGGGCTTATGGCATCGATGGTTGAGCCGATTGTGAGCAGGCTTAAGAATTTTGTGGCGCTTGCTGGCGCTACGGTGTTCTCGGGCGCGCTGTTCAATGTACTTCTGCCCGATCAGTATCCGGCGATCACCATGTCCACGCTGGTCTATCGCGATGAGTACAATCGGCGCGGCGTCGACCGCGCTGCGTGGGGCAATATTGTGAATTCATCGGCGGGCATTACGTCGGTGCTTGTGCCGTGGAACACCTGCGCCATTTACATGGTTACGATTCTGGGAGTTTCCTGCGTCGATTACATGGGATACGCCTTCTTCTGCTATTTGTACCCGATTGCGGTTTTCATTGCGGCTGCGCTTTTCGGCAAGAAGCTTGGGTGGGTTCCGAAAAGCGAGCCGAAGCTGGCAGCGCGAGATACGGAGGCCCCCGAGGGCGCGCCGGTCGAGGCGTAGGTTGCACCGAGTCAGGGCGGGCTAGGGTAGGTTGAGCCTGGGCGCGCCGGGCGGGGCGTGGGTTACGCGGGGCTGGAGCGCGCTTGGGCGGGCTGGGCAAGGCGTGGGTTGCTTTCGACGTGGCTGCTTGCTTCCGTGTTGTGCATGCGTCGGAACCTGTTAAATGCTGCGAGCATTTAACAGGTGGCGGGTTCGTCCAGGTGGCGTGCTTCTACAACCGAAATACGCCCTGGCGCGCGTGAAATATCTGTGCGCGGCGGTTGGAAAAGCGGCGGCTCCCTTCTATAATCACCACACTATGTCTGAAACAAATATGAAACAAAACCAGGCTGCGACAGAATCTGCCGCGGTCGAAACGAGCGCCTCCGAATTGGTTGGTGTCGAATTGCGTGCCGACGAATCGACTGCGGTCAAAACAAACGCTGCCCAAACGAGCGCTGCCCACGAAAGCGGCGTGTCTGCCGCTATGCAAAAAGAGGCTTTCCAGGCTGCGTGGCCCATTGTGCTCGGCTATATCGTGCTGGGTATTCCGTGCGGCATCTTGGGTGTGGCGGCCGGCATGGATGTGTGGATGATTGCCATCATGAGCCTGCTGTTCTATTCGGGCGCGGGCCAATATATGATTCCCAATATGTGGCTTGCCGGTAATCCGATTTCGGCCATTATCGCCAGCGTCGCGCTCGTGAACACGCGCCAGATGCTGTATGGCGCATCGCTCTCGCAGTTCTGCGGCAACGCCGGCAAGCGTCTCGCGTTCATTTTTGGCGCTACGGTAACCGACGAGAGCTTCGGTGTGAATTTGGCTCGCATGATCAACGGCCACTGGTCAGTGAAACATGCCCTGCTCGTGAACTTGTTCTCGCTTTCGTCGTGGACTATTTCCAATGTTGCTGGCGCGCTTATCGGTTCGGCTATTTCGCTGCCCACGGCGCTTGCGTCGTTTGCCATGACGTCGTTGTTTATTTGCTTGCTGTGCATGCAAAAGGTGACTCCGGCAAATCTCGTTGCCGTGTTTGGCTCTATTGTCGGCGTTATTGTGTGCAAGTGCGTGGGCCTTGCTGGCCCCGCCATTCTGATTGGTGCGCTTGTGGGCGTGGGTGCTGCGCTTGCGTTTTCGAGCGTGCGTCGCGACGACCGCAACACGACCATGAAAGTGGGGGAGTAGGCAATGGATGTTACGAGCTTCCTCATTATTTTCGGTGTGTGCTTGGCATGCATGCTTGCGTGCCGCTGTCTGCCCATCTTTCTGCTTAAGGGCAAACAGCTGCCCGAGGGGTTTGTTCGGGCGCTGAACTTCATTCCGCCGGCGGCTTTCGCCGCGCTGGTGACGAACGATTTGTTTGATCCCGCGAAGGTCGCTTCGGGTGACGTTGCCCTGTGGGGCATGCCCTTGTTGGCGGCTGCTGTGGTGCTTGTTGTGGGTGCGAAGACCAAGTCGATGGCCGCCTGCATCGTGGTGGGTGTTGGTATGCTGGCCGTGCTTACGTATGCGCCCGCGTTACTGTAGCGCTTTTCGAGCCTTGCCATTTTTTGCTTCGTTCAATTTGAATATGGCCAAACAACAAGCCCGTGGCGGTACGACCGCCACGGGCTTGTTGTTTGGCTGGTTGCTATGTGGGCCTCGTCGTTCGATGCACCGCCCTTTCGGGCGCAGCGTAAACGATTTCCTCTTTTTCTGCCAAAAGTTGCGAATTCGGGGGCGTAAAAGCCCTCATTTCAAGGGAATTTGCCATTGAGAAGCCCAATTGTTCTTGAAATTGTTTACATGGCCTAACCGCGACCTGGGATTATGTGACTAAAGCAACGGACTCGCACTTTTGCAAAGCCCCCGAATTCGCTACTTTTGGCAGAAAACCGCATCTTGATTTACGCTCGCCGTTTACCGCGCTTTAGTGTGGTGGATTGTAGGAATTTCCCACAGAGACGCGATTCGCCGCTATAATCGCCCAAATGCAAAACACGGGTTGTTTAATACACTTTTCGTTATAAATATGCAATTTAGAACGAAAGTGCCTTTAAACCGGTACCGAGAGACCGAAAAGGAGATGCAAATGGAAGCTACCCAAACCGCCGCAGGACATGCGTCTGCGGCAACGACGATGGCAGCTGGCCAAGAAGGGGCCAAAGCTGCGACAATTGCAGAGAAACTCATAGCCGCCACGAGCAAAAAGGCTCGTAGAGCGGCTATTTTGTTGTTGGAAGACGGGACTCGATTCGATGGTTGGGCGTGTGGCGCCGCGGGGGAAGTCACGGGCGAAATTTGCTTCAATACTTCGCTTGAAGGCTATCTTGAGGTTATTACCGACCCGTCGTACGCTGGCCAAATTGTCACGATGACGTATCCGCAGATCGGCAACTACGGCGTGAACCTCGACGATACGCAGTCGTCTGCGCCCGCTCTGCGCGGTTTGGTAGTGCATGACATGTGCCGCACTCCCTCGAACTGGCGCTCGAACATGAGCCTGCCCGAATTTCTCGAGCGCGAAAACATCGTTGCCATCGAGGGCATCGATACGCGCGCGCTTGTTCGCCATATTCGTGACTTTGGCGCGCAAACCGCTATTTTGTCCACCGAAGATCTTGACGTTGCTTCGCTCGCGGAAAAAGTTGCCGCAGCTCCGAGCTTGGTGGGCCACAATCTCGCCAAAACCGTGAGCCGCACCGCCGCGGAATCGTTCGACAAGGTGCCTGAAAGCCAAACATTCGCCGTGGCGGCTCCCGCGCCGAAGAAATATCACGTGGTTGCCTACGATTGTGGCGTGAAGGAGTCGATTCTCGCGGGTCTCGTGCGTGTGGGCTGCGACCTTACCGTGGTGCCGTGGGACACTCCCGCGGCCGATGTGCTCGCTATGGCGCCTGACGGCGTTTTCCTCTCCAACGGCCCGGGCGACCCCGACGCCGTGACCGAGACCTACGAGCAGGCGCGCGAGCTCATTGGCAAGGTGCCGGTGTTCGGCATTTGCTTGGGCCATCAGATGATCAGCCTCGCGAGCGGCGGTGAGATGGAGAAGCTCAAGTTCGGCCATCGCGGCGGCAACCAGCCCGTCATGAACCTCGTGAGCGGCCAGGTGGAAATTACTGCGCAGAACCACGGCTTCGGCCTGGTGTTCCCGAGCCTCGGCAAGCTTGTGCCCGAGCTCTCGAGCGGCGTGGCCGAGCATCCGGCCGACGGTGACCTTCGCTTCTGGTCGCAGCGTCGCATCGCGCCCGTCGTCGAAAACGAGCGCTTCGGCCGCATTCGCCTGACCCATGTCAACTTGAACGATGGCACCTGCGAGGGCATTCAGCTGCTCGACCAGAACGCATTCTCGGTGCAGTACCACCCCGAGGCCAACCCTGGCCCCACCGATGCGCACTATCTGTTCACGGCGTTCTGCCGCCTGATGGACGGCGACGCCGACTACTTGAACATTAACATTTCGCAAGACCGCCTCGCCGGCTGGGTCTTCGGCTCGAAGGAGGCCTAGACAATGCCTAAACGTACTGACATTAAACGCATTCTCGTTATTGGCTCGGGCCCCATTGTTATTGGCCAGGCGTGTGAGTTCGATTATTCGGGCGCGCAGGCGTGCAAGGTGCTCAAGGAAGACGGCTACGAAGTGGTGCTCGTGAATTCGAACCCCGCCACCATCATGACCGACCCGACCTTGGCAGACCGCACCTACGTTGAGCCTATTACCGCTGAATTCATCGAGCGCGTCATCGCCAAGGAGCATCCTGACGCGCTGCTGCCTACCCTCGGTGGCCAAACGGGCCTGAATGCGGCCGTTGAACTGGCGAAATCGGGCGTGCTCGATCGCTATGGCGTGGAAATGATCGGCTGCGATTTGGCGGCCATCGAGCGCGGCGAAGACCGCAAGCTGTTCGCCGAGGCCATGGAAGAAATTGGCCTGGAGTGCGCCCGCAGCGGTTATGCATACTCGGTCGAAGACGCCGTCGAACTCGCCGGCAAGGTGGGCTACCCCTGCGTACTTCGCCCGAGCTTCACGCTCGGCGGCGCCGGCGGCGGCATTGCGTACGACGAGCAGGAGCTGCGCGAGATTGTGGCGCAAGGCCTGGAGCTTTCTCCCGCTGGCGAGGTGCTTGTGGAAGAAAGCATCATCGGCTGGAAAGAATACGAGATGGAAGTCATGCGCGATAAGGCTGGCAACGGCATTATCGTATGCTCCATCGAGAACGTCGACGCCATGGGCGTTCATACGGGTGACTCCATTACGGTCGCCCCTGCGCAGACGCTTTCCGATGTGGAATACCAGCGCATGCGCGTGGCCTCGCTCGCCATTCTTGAGAAAATTGGCGTTGAAACGGGCGGCTCGAACGTGCAGTTTGCGCTCAACCCGAAAAATGGCCGCCTAATCGTCATCGAAATGAACCCGCGCGTGAGCCGCTCATCGGCGCTTGCGTCAAAGGCGACCGGTTTCCCTATCGCGAAAGCCGCCGCGCGCCTGGCCGTGGGCTACACGCTCGACGAAATCACGAACGACATCACGCGCGTCACGCCGGCGTGCTTCGAGCCGTCCATCGACTATTGCGTGGTGAAAGTGCCGCGCTTTGCGTTCGAAAAATTCAAGGGCACCGATACCACGCTTTCCACGCGCATGAAGGCCGTGGGTGAAATCATGAGCATCGGCCGCACGTTTGAGGAAGCGTTCGGCAAGGCTATGCGTTCGCTGGAGAACGGCCGCGCTGGCTTGGGCGCCGACGGCAAGGATGATTTCGACGAAGAGTATTTCGCCGAATGCGTGGCGCGCCCCACGGAAGACCGCATCTTCTATGTGGCTGAGGCTCTGCGCCGTGGCTGGAGCGTGGAAGACGTGCATGAGGCCTGCGGCATCGACCCGTGGTTCTTGCATCGCATCGCCGATATGGCTGCCGTGCAAAATCAGCTCGACGGCCTGCGCCTGGAAGACCTCGATGCGCTGGCTATGCGCATCGCGAAGCAATACGGTTTCTCCGATGCGCAAATCGCACACCTCACGGGCACGAAAGAAGTCATCGTGCGCGCTTACCGCAAGGGCTTGGGCGTCGTGCCCACGTTCAAAACGGTCGACACGTGCGCGGCCGAGTTCGCGGGCAAAACCGAATACCATTACAAAACTTACGAAACGCCCCATGTTGCGTCGGCCGGCGCGGCGCCGAGCTTCGGCGATTCCGAAATCGTGCCCGTCGACAAACCCAAGGCCATGATTCTGGGCGCGGGTCCCAACCGCATCGGCCAGGGCATTGAGTTCGACTACTGCTGCGTGCATGCGAGCTATGCGTTGCACGAGGCCGGCTACGAAACCATCATGGTGAACTGCAACCCCGAAACCGTGTCCACCGACTACGACACGAGCGACCGCCTGTATTTCGAGCCGCTCACCTACGAAGACGTTATGGACATCGTCGATGTCGAGCAGCCCGACGGCGTCGTGGTGACGCTCGGCGGCCAAACGCCGCTGAAGCTCGCGCATGCGCTGCAGGAATCGGGCGTGACCATTATGGGCACGAGCCCCGAGGCGATTGACCTGGCCGAAGATCGCGAACGCTTCAGCGCCGTGCTCGACGAGCTCGACATTACGTACCCCGCTGCCGGCATGGCCACGGGCTTCGAGGAAGCCGAACGCGTCGCCAACCGCATTGGCTTCCCGCTGCTTGTTCGCCCGAGCTACGTGCTTGGCGGCCGCGGCATGGAAATCGCCTACGACCCGTCGCACTTGCGCACCTTCATGGCCGAGGCAACGCGTATCTCTCCTGATCATCCGGTGTATTTGGACCGTTTCCTCGAAGGAGCCATCGAATGCGATGTGGATGCGCTGTGCGACGGCGAGCAGGTATACGTGGGCGGCGTGCTCGAGCATATTGAGGAAGCCGGCATTCACTCGGGCGACTCGGCCACGTGCATTCCGCCGTTCTCGTTCAGCGATCGTTTGGTCGGCGAGCTGCGCGACATCACGCGCCGCCTGGCGCTGCGCCTGGGCGTGCGCGGCCTGATCAACGTGCAGTACGCCATTAAGGGCGAGACGATTTACGTCATCGAGGCGAACCCGCGCGCGAGCCGCACGGTGCCGTTCGTGTCGAAGTCGACCGGTGTGCCGCTGGCGAAGTGCGCCGCGCTCATCATGGGCGGCCGCAGCATCGAAAGCCTGAACTTGCCGGCCGACGATCGCCGCATGGATTACTTCTGCGTGAAGGAAGCCGTTATGCCGTGGGGCCGCTTCCCGGGCGCGAATGTGGTGCTGGGCCCCGAGATGAAATCGACGGGCGAGGTCATGGGCATCGCGAGCACGTACCCCGAGGCTTATGCGAAAACGCAGCTCGCCGTGAGCTATGAGCTGCCGAAGGAAGGCACCGTGTTCATTTCGGTATGCGACCGCGACAAGCGTCACATTCTGCCCATCGCGCGCACGATTCAGCGTTTGGGCTTCCGCATTGTGTCGACCGAAGGCACCGCGCGCACGCTGCGCGGTGGAAATGTGCGCTGCGAAGTGGTGCGCAAGATTTCCGAGCCGCACCCCAATATTGGCGACATGATCTCCAACGGTGAAATCGCGCTTATCGTGAATACGCCGTACGGTTCGGAAACGCGCGGCGATGGGTACTTCATGCGCACCGAAGCTGTGAAACATGGCGTGACGTGCGTGACCGCGCTCTCGGGCGCAAGCGCATTTACTGCCGCGCTTGAGGCACTTGATGAAAACCCGTATGGCTTGCCTGTGGTTGCGCTGCAAGATTTGCCGCAGCACGAAGTGAAGTAAGCGGCAAACTGACCGGCTGGCTGGTGCAAGCGCGGGGCGGGCTATGCAGCCGAGCGCGCGGCGAACGCGGTTCGTGACATCGACCCTGGGCGTCAATTAAAGCGGTACGGGGCGTTTTTTCGCGCGTGAGCGAACGTCATCGGCGATGCGGCCACGCTGCGCATTCTCCGTTTGGCGGAATAAAAGAGCCGCTTGCCTGCCGTGAAGAATTTCGGCATTTCTTCCAAAAGGGGCCTTCGGGCCTCTTTTTGTGTTCAGCGGCTAGATATTCCCATATATAGGGGTGTTAACAAACTTGTTACTCTGCCGCACTAAAGTATCGGTGTATAATCTCGCCTTAATTTGACGGTCGCCGAAAGGGCCGTCGCGCGCGGTTTAGCCACACCTGCGATGCGCGACGTTCGTTTCGAAGACCGTCGGTCGTATTCGGAGCACTACTGTAAAGAAAGAAGGGGGTTGGTCTCCATGGCGAACGAAGCTATCGACAACGACTACTCGCTGTCGCGCGTTCCTGAGGGAGCCAAGCAACCGCTCTGGCAAATTCTGATGATTCGTATTGGCGCCATTTGCTGCGTCTCCCAGTTGGTTTTGGGTGCAACGCTCGGCTATGGCATGTCGTTCTGGGGCGCATTCTGGGCCACCATGCTCGGCTCGGTTATTCTGCAGGTCGTCAGCTGGGCACTCGGCACCGCAGCTGCTCGCGAAGGCCTCTCGACGAGCTTGCTGTCGCGCTGGTGCGGCCTTGGCAAAAATGGCTCCGCTATTCTGGGCGGCGTTGTTGCTATTTCGATGGTCGGCTGGTTCGGCGTTCAGAACTCCGTGTTCGCCGAGGGCATGCTCTCCATCACTGGCGTGCTGAATTTCCCCATTTGGGCGATTATCACCGGTTTGGGCATCACGCTTCTGGTTGTTGCCGGCATTCGATGGATTGCCCGCTTCGCCACCGTGTTCGTGCCGCTGTTCATCGCCGCCGTTGTTATTTCTGCCGCTATCGTGCTGCAGGACCACAGCCTCATCGAGTTCCTTAACTCGCCGCATCCTGGTCCCGAGTTGACGTTCGGCACGGCTACCACCATGGTCGCTGGCGGCTTTATTGCAGGCGCCATTTGCACGCCCGATTACGCGCGCTATCTGAAGAATGGCACCCAGGTGTTCTGGATGACTCTTATTGGCACCTTCCTGGGTGAGCTCGGCATGAACCTGATTGCTGTTATTTTGGCTCACGCAACCGGCACCGACAACGTGACCGATATCATGATGGCCACCTCGGGCATTCTGGGCGTTATCATCGTCGTCGCTTCCACCGTTAAGCTCAACGACATCAACCTGTATTCGTCGGGTCTTGGCGTTGCTACCGCCATCAATGCGCTGTTCAACGTGAAAGTGAACCGCAATGTGATGACTTGGACCCTCGGCATTATTGGCACGCTGCTTTCCGTCGTTGGCATCATCAACTACTTCACGAGTTTCCTCACGCTGCTCGGCGTTGCTATTCCGCCTGCGGCTGGCATCATGGTTATCGATTACTTCATCCTGAAGCGCAACCGTGATGTTCTGGAAGAAACCCGCCCGTCGGGCAAACTGCCCCAGAAGGTTGAGAAGTGGAACCCCATCGCGCTTACCGTGTGGGCGCTCGCGTTCTGCGTGGGCGAGGGCTCCTCGATTCTGGCCATCGGCATTCCGGGCCTGAACTCCCTCATCTTTGCCGGCGTTGTGTACTGGGGCGCTATGACCATTTACAAGTCGGTCAAGAAGGTCGACGTGGTGAAGTTCAAGGAAACCGATCAGATTCTGTAGTAGATCGGCACCGCGAAAACCGCATAGATTCGTGATCGAAAAGGGTTGGCTTCGTGCCAGCCCTTTTTGTTGAAAAGAGCAGGGCTTTGCGCCCAGCTCTTTTTTGTTTTTTCCTATCTTATCGGTAGGGAAATGTGGGGGAATCCATTTGCAAGCGCGTGGGTTCCCTTTTCCTTTAGGCTATACTTGCCTGCGGAATTTGAATTGCGGAAAGGAATGTTCCATGGCAAAAAAGGCGCTTATCGCGGTTTCGGGCGGCATTGCGGTGTACAAGGTGTGCCAAGTTGTAAGCGATTTGGGCAAGCGCGGTGTGGACGTGCAGGTCATCATGACCGAGAATGCGACGAAATTCGTGACGCCGCTTACGTTCGAGGCGCTTTCCAAGAACATGGTGTTCACCGACACGTTTGATTACAGCTACGATGCGTCCATTAAACACATCACGCTCGCTCAGGAGGCCGATGTTATGTGCGTGGCGCCTGCAACCGCGAACATTATCGCGAAGCTCGCCAACGGCATTGCCGACGACATGGTGTCTTCCACATTTTTGGCGACGACGTGCCCGGTTATCGTGTGTCCGGCGATGAACACGCATATGTATGAAAACGCCGCCACTCAGGCGAACCTTGCGACGCTTGCCGCGCGCGGCATCGATTTGGTTGGCCCTGGCATTGGCAAACTTGCGTGCGGCGATGTGGCCAAGGGCACGCTTTCGCCGGTCGACGAGATCGTCGAGGCTATTTGCAAGAAACTGGGCATGTAGGTCCGCGTCGGCTTCGTGGCCGCGGCTTCGTGTAATCGAGTGCGGCTCACTTTCCATATCGTGGCGCGAATATGCGCAACCGGTCAAATCGGCGTCAAAGCGGCAACGCGCGGCGCCGATTCTTTTTTCGCGGGCTTAGTATGGCGGCGACCGATGAATTGTTACGTCGCCCGAAGGGTTCGGGCGCGAGCCTGAAGGAGGCCCGCATATGGAAGATTACAAAGATATCAAACTCATTGCCTGCGATATGGATGGCACGTTGCTCGACGAGCATTCGCAGGTTCCCCCTGAAACGTTTGAGCTTGTTCGCTCGCTCGACGCCGCAGGCATTCGATTCGTTGCCGCGTCGGGCCGCCGCTACGATACGCTGCGCGCGTTCTTCGAGCCCGTGGCCGATCGCATGGATTTCGTCGCGAGCAACGGCGCGCAAGTTTTCGTGCGCGGCAAACTGGTCGATCGCGAAGTGTTCTCTCATGCCGCCCTGCGGTGCCTGTTCGCGCTCGTGAACGCGTTCGACAATCTGCACATGGTGGTTTTCGACCGCACGAACAGCTATCTGCTCGACGACCCAGCGTGCTTCGATGCGGAGTACGACAAAGATTTGCCCAATCCCGTGGTGGTGCGCGATTTGCCGTCGCCCGACACTTCGATCGTGAAAGTTTCGATTTCGTGCGATAGCGCCCAAATGGACATGGCCTACATTCTGACGCGCGAGCTCGAAGCCGATTTCGTGTTCGCGCCATCGGGCGTGAAGTGGATTGACGTGATGCAGCGCGGCGTGAACAAAGCGACGGGCATCACGCAGGTGCTCGCGGCGCACGGCATTGCCGCCGAAAACGTGATGGCATTCGGCGACTCCATGAACGATTACGAGATTCTGCGCATGGTGGGGCACAGCTGCGCTATGGGCAATGGACGCTGGGCGGTGAAGCAAATCTCGAAGCGCATTATTGGCACGAATACAGAACAGGCGGTGCAGGCTGAGCTGCGCGCGGTGGTTGAGTCGCGTGCGAGGGCTTGCGCGTGCGGTGCGGGCAGGGCCGATGATGCGTGCGCGTAATTCGAGGTATGACGTTGGCAGTGCGTCGGTGCGGTTGCGGGGCGGGCTGACGATATGGACGGCGGCGTGGCTGTCGATATGACCGTCGGTGCACTCGCCGCAGTGCCGCCGGTGCGTCTGGCGACACGGTTGCCGATGCTGTCGCCACTGCAGCGCTAAGCGATTCGCAGCCATGCGCGTTTCCACCTGAAGAGGTTCGTGCGCAATGCGCGAATCATGCTTTGAATACCAAATAATTCGAACAGATATTCGAAAAAATATTCGCATATCGCGTGATTTTGCGCGATAATAAGCGCCAGAAAACGATTTGTTGAAAGGCGTGCGACGTGAATGAAATTAAGTGCCCCCATTGCGGCGAGGTATTCCAGGTAGACGAGCGTGGGTTCGCCGACATTGTGCGCCAGGTTCGCACGCAGGAATTCGATAAAGAAATCGCCCAGCGCGAGGGCATGCTGAAACAGCAAAAAGAGCAGGCTGTGGCGCTAGCGGTGTCGAAGGTGCAAAGCGACGCCCAAACTGCGCAGGCGGCGAGCGATGCGCGTATCGCAGAACTCGAAGCGAAGCTTGCGGCGGCGCTTGAACTGGGCGAGCAGGCGGCGAAGGCATCTGAGAAAGAAAAGCAGCAGCTGCAACAGGCGGAGCGCCAAAAGGCCGATGCCGATATGAAAACGGCGCTTGCTGAAAAGCAGGCGGAAATCGCCAAGCTTCAGGCAGAAGTCGAGAAGCTTTCGGCCGACCAGGAGTCGCAAAAGCGCGCCGCGCAGGCCGAACATGAGAAATCGCTTATCGATGCAACCGCGAAACGCGACGCTGAAATCGCCGCCTTGAATGCGCAGCTCGCCTCGCAGGAGGCCGCGTTCAAGCAGCAAATCGAATCGCAGTCGAAAGAATACTCACAAAAACTAGCCCTTGAGCAGACCGAGGCATCGCGTCGCGCTGCCGAAGAGTCGGCGAAGCTGCAGCAAACCATTGCAAGTCAAAAGCAGCAAATCGAATCGCAAACGCAGCAGTTCGCTGCGGAAAAGGAGCTCGCCGTATCACAGGCGCGCGTTCAGGCCGAACGCGAACGCGACGAGGCGAAGGCGATCGTTGAGCTCGAGCGCGCCAAAGCGGCGCAGGCCCAGGCGGCGCTGCGTGAGCAAATGACGCATGAACTCGCCCAGAAAGACGAGCTCATTAAATACAAAGATGACGAAATCGCGCGCGTAAAGGAAATGAAGGCGCGCCTTTCCACGAAGATGGTGGGCGAGTCGCTCGAGCAGCACTGCGAAATCGAATTCAACAAAATTCGCGCTACAGCGTTTCCGCATGCGTACTTCGAAAAAGATAACGACGTCGTTGAGGGCACGAAGGGCGACTTCGTATTCCGTGAGTGCGACCCTGAAACCGGCGAAGAAATCGTTTCCATCATGTTCGAGATGAAGAACGAGAACGATGAGACGAAGACCAAGCACAAAAACGAAGACTTCTTCAAAAAGCTCGATTCCGACCGAACGAAGAAGGGGTGTGAATACGCGGTGCTGTGCACCATGCTCGAACCCGATAATGAGCTTTACAACGAGGGCATCGTAGACATGGGCTATCGCTACCCGAAGATGTATGTCATTCGCCCGCAGTTCTTCATTCCGATTATTTCTATTTTGCGTAACGCGGCGCTTTCCGCCCTGCAGTACAAAACGCAGCTTGCCGAGGTGCGCAATCAGAATATCGATATCACGAACTTTGAGAACTCGATGGAGGAATTTAAAACGAAGTTCGCGAAGAATTACGACTTGGCGAGCCGCAAATTCCAAACGGCGATTGAGGAAATCGACAAGACTATCGACCATTTGCAGAAAACGAAAGATGCCTTGCTCGGCAGCGAGCGCAACTTGCGTTTGGCCAATGACAAGGCGCAAGATCTTACGATTAAGAAGCTCACGCGCAAAAATCCTACCATGCAGGCGAAGTTTGCCGAGCTTGCCGAGCAGCGTGGAAGTGCCGGCGTGATGCTCGAAGGCGAAAGCGACATGGTTGAGGTGTCTACCGATGATTCCGGCTTGAAGGGCGACGAATAGCCATGCCCCGTGAGAATCTTACGCAGAAACGCGAGCGCGCTGCCGAAATCGAGCGTCGCATGTTCGAGCATTACCGCGAAGGCGCGTGCTCCCTCGACCATGTTGACCCATTCACGCTTACCGTGGCGGTGATTCTATCGGCCCAATGCACCGATGCGGCCGTGAATAAGGTGACGCCCGAGCTGTTCGCTCGTTTTGGAACGCCCGAAGCCATGGCTTCGGCGCGCATCGAAGACATGGAGGCTATTATTCATCCGCTTGGGTTCTTCCGCAGCAAGGCGAAGAACTTGAAGGCATGCGCACAAACGTTGCTGAGCGAGTTTGGCGGCGTGGTGCCGCAAAATATGGCCGATTTGCAGAAGCTTCCCGGGGTGGGGCGCAAAACCGCGAATGTCGTTATGTGCCAAGCGTTTCGTGACCCGCAGGGCATTGCGGTTGATACGCATGTGTTTCGCATAGCTCACCAATTGGGGTTTGCGACGCACAACGACGATACGCCTGAAAAGGTCGAGGCGAAACTCATGAAGATATACCCTCAGCCCGATTGGCTTTTCATCAACCACCAATGGGTTCATTTCGGGCGTGAGTTCTGCGTGGCTCGGCGTCCAAAATGCCAGGAGTGTTTTCTTGCCGATGTATGCCCAAACTCGGGGAAATAGCATGGGCGGTCGTGCAGAGTGCGGGAAGCGCAGTGGGCGAGTAAAGTGCATCGGGACGTGCAGGGTGCAAAAAATCAGGCTTATAGGATAAAAACAGGGCCACGTCGGTTTTGGCGTGGCCCTGTTTGCATGAGGAATTGGACGAAGGCTTGAGTTTCTGCGGCGTTCTGGTCGAAATCGGGCTCGGCGTCTATTTGGCTAAGTACTCCTGCAGCGCGTTCCAATTTTCTGCAGCTACCTGCAAGCCCTCTTCATACAGCGCGAACAGCTTGTCGGCATCGCGTTCCATGCTGGAAACGGTTACCGGTTCGTTCGGCTGAATCATGAAGATTTTGCCTTCGTCGTGCAGACGTTTGATCCAGCGGTAGCAGCGATTGTATTCAAAGTGGCGGTTTTCAACGCGGTCGACGAAATAGGGATAGTCGGAATACATGCGCTTAACGAGGGGCATGGTCTTGTTCGGGCCCTTCACGAACGTGGAATCTTGGGTAAGCACCA
This sequence comes from uncultured Slackia sp., assembly GCA_934661005.1. GTDB lineage: Bacteria > Actinomycetota > Coriobacteriia > Coriobacteriales > Eggerthellaceae > Slackia. Next base: position 3,870 of record CAKUIK010000012.1, on the reverse strand, counting down.
CGATATGCTTATCGGTATTGCCCATAAGCAAGGAATGGAGCAGCGCCACGCTGTCGCATGGGCCGCCGTCGAGCAGCTTTTTGCCGTCAATCTCCACGATATGAGACACCAAAGGCATGCTTGCGGAAGCGCGCAGGTATTCGATGTCGCGTTCGCCATCGGCGGTTTCCATAACATGGTAGTCGGCTTCGCCGGTTTCGAGGTCGCTCGCAACGGTCGTGAGTTGCATGGGCGATTCGCGAAATGCCTTGAAGTTGAACGGCTCGAGCGTTTCGGGAATCTCGTGGAAGACGAAATCGCGTCCCAGGGCGTCGCCCGTTCGTACGAAGTTCTTCATGGAAAGATAGCGTGGGTCGTCGCAGTATTTCGTGTTCAAAAAGCACGTGCGGCCGAGTTCGCCGGCAACGTAGTTATAACCGTTCAGGGCACCGGCGCTCGTGCCAATGACGTGTTCGCACCAAAGGTTTTGGTCCATGAAGAAGTCGAGCACGCCTGCGGTAAACTGGCCTCGCATGGCGCCACCCTCCAAAACGAGGTTTACGTTAACGGTTTGTGCGCCAGAGTAGGCTGGCGTGCGATCCGAGGTGTCGTAGACGTATGATGGCTGCATGCTTGCTCCTTCATTTGAGCCTCCCGCGCTTATGGGCGGGCTTGTTTTGTTTCCATGGTGAACAATTGGAGCCTGTGGGTCAAGCGAAGCTTTGTTGACGTTGGGGCAACGTTGACGAGATGTACTTGCTTTTCATATTCTATATGCTATCTTAACGGTAGCAATTAAAGAATCGCGAATGTGACGCGACAAACGAAGGAGGGCGTTATGGCTCAAGTCATTTCTTCTGAGGAATTCGAATCCAAGGTGCTGCAAGCGAGCGGCCCTGTGCTCGTCGACTTCTTCGCCACGTGGTGCGGCCCTTGCAAAATGCTTGCCCCCGTGCTCGACGAAGTGGCGGGCGAGGTTGCCGACAAGGCGGCGGTTTACAAGGTCGACATCGACCAATCGCTCGACATTGCTCAGCGCTACGGCATTATGAGCGTTCCCACACTTATGGTGTTTGAGGGCGGCCAGGTAAAGCGTACCGTCATGGGGGCGCAACCGAAAGCGAACTTGCTTGCGCTGATTGGCGAGTAATTGATGGGGACCTCCCGTGATTCGGGAAGGCCTATCTTGAAAAGGCGCCGTGCTTTCATCGCGTGCGTTGTAGGATGATTGATGTGTGAAGGCGGCAATGCTTCAATGCGTGCCGCCTTCTTCTATAACCGAAAGGAGTCGTGCTATGACCGGTATGCAAACCGAATTCGATGTTGCCGTAGTGGGAAGCGGCCCTGCAGGCATGACGGCGGCGCTCTATGCGGCGCGTGCTGGGTTGTCAGTCGCGGTGTTCGAACGCCTGGGGCCGGGCGGGCAAATGACTCAAACTGAATGGCTCGATAACTATCCTGGTTTTGCGCAAGGCATCGATGCGTTCGAGCTTTCGTTTGCGATGGCGTCGCAGGCCGAGCGTTTTGGCGCAAGGTGTATCTCGGATGAAGTTGTTTCTCTTGATGTTGACGGTGTAAAGAAATTGCTGACCTGCGCTTCTGGTGATCAGTATTTTGCGCGCTCAGTCATTGTGGCGACAGGTGCCGAACCACGCGAGTTGGGTGTTTCTGGCGAGCTGGACCTGCGAGGCAGGGGTGTTTCGTATTGCGCTACATGCGACGGGGGTTTCTTCCGCGGCAAGGTCGCGGTGGTGGTTGGCGGCGGAAACACAGCCGTGGGTGATGCTCTTTACCTGTCGCGCATTTGCGAGAAGGTGTACGTGGTGCACAGGCGTGACGCGTTCCGCGCCGATGCTATCTACCTTAAGGCGCTCGCCGATGTTTCGAATGTGGAGCTCGTGCTGAACTCGACCGTGGAGGCAATTCGTCCTGCGGCCGACGAGGAGTCGGCCATGCCTCACGTGGGGTCGGTTTTGGTTCACGATGCGAAGACGGGCGAGGAGCGCGTTGTGGATACCGATGCGATATTTATTGCAGTGGGTACGACCCCTCGCTCCGAAATGCTTAAGACGTGTGGCGTTGTCCTTAACGATGCAGGGTATGCGGTTGCCGGTGAGACGGGCGCGACCAACGTTGCGGGCGTGTTCGTTGCGGGCGATGTGCGTGAAAAACCGTTGCGTCAGGTGATAACTGCCGCTTCTGACGGAGCGAATGCTGCCACTGCTGCGTTTGAATACTTAAGTGTCGAGTAAGCTTAGTTCTTGCCTACTAATCTGCGGCTCGTTGCCGGGTGCGATTTCGGAATCATCGAAACTCGGCGCTGCGCCGTGGTGCCTCTTGGGCAATCGATAATTGCTCGGCTGCGTATCGGTCAGTCGAGCATCGACTGTTGCGGCTATTCCATAGGGGGTTTCAAGGGGTTGCTGCCGAATTCCTTTTCGACCCACGTGTTCTCCACAGCATTCAATTATTGTTTCGTCGTTACGTCACGTCGCGCGGTGAAGAATGCTGAGCACCGTTGACGTTCTTTATGTTGAACGATCGTCTAAGGGCGGCCGCCTTTCTGTTCGCTCGCGTGGAGAATTCATCCATATGCGGGGGCGGTCTCAAAATTGGCTTGCGTTGATTGACGATGTCTGTACTATCGCATGTACTGTTTTAGCAGTAGCAATTCACCACAACGCATCATTGAAGGGAGATGTGTTTCATGAAAAACGTCGCCGACGTTACGGGCAAGGCCGCTATGTCGCGCCGCAGCTTCATCGGATTCGCCTCGGTTGCCGCGCTTTCGGCGGTTGCCCTTTCGGGCTGCTCTTCTCAGGAAGAAACTGCGTCTGAGGCAACTTCGATGAAAATCGGCACCATGCAGACCGAGGATTCCTTGCCGTTCTGGGTTGCCGAGCAGAAGGGCTTTTATGGCGACCACAACGTCGACGTTGAGATCGTCACGTTCCAGAGCGCGCAAGAGCTCTCCACGGCATTCGCTGCGGGCGAAATCGATGGCGCTATGACCGACATTATGGTTTCCGCGTCGCTCGTTGCGAGCGGCATCGGCCTCAATCTCGCATGGGTTACGCTGGGCGCCACGCCCGAGCAGGGTCGCTTCGGCATTCAGACGTCGCCCGAGTCGGGCATCACGAGCCTTGCCGATTTGAAGGGCAAGGGCATTGGCGTGGGTTCGAACACCGTGCCTGAATACGTGATGGACAAGCTCATGGAGGCCGCCGGCGCATCTGCCGACGAAATCGTCAACGAGGAAATCAAGAAGCTTCCCGTTCGTTTTGAGTCTATGACGAATAACCAAGTTGCTGCGGCCGCGCTGCCGGGCAGCCTGCTTGCTCTGGGCGAGGCGACGGGCATGATCACGCTCGCCGACGACACGCAAGGCGTGGGCAACGTGAGCCAGTCGGTGCTTGCTGTGCGTTCTTCGTGGCTCGAGGGCGGCAAGGCCGCGCTTGAGGGCGTGCGCCTTGCGTGGAACGATGCGGTTGCCGCGATTGAGGCCGACCCCGAAGGGTTCCGCGCGTTGCTCGTGGAAAAGGCGAACCTGCCGGGCGTTGTTGCCGATACCTATCCCATTTCTTCGTACCCTGAGGCCGAGCTTCCCACGAAGGACATGGTCGAGCCCGTGCTCGATTGGATGAAGGGCAAAGATTACCTGCAGGCCGACGTTGCTTACGATTCCGAGACGGGCGATTTGAAGGCGAAATAGGCGAAATTCCGCCTTCGAGAATTTTTTCAAAAAAGTTCTTGCCCGATTCTCTTCGTTTGTGTAGACTATCCTGGCTGCCTTGAGAGAGGCGAAGTTTGAAAACACGGGGTGTTAGCTCAGTTGGTTAGAGCGCCGGCCTGTCACGTCGGAGGTCGCGAGTTCGAGTCTCGTACATCCCG